>CAZUKC010000006.1:0-20928 GCA_964620375.1 uncultured Ramlibacter sp.
GTGACCTGCGAGGACTACCTCCAGTCCAAGGTCCATGCCTCCCGCAAGTTGACAGGTCATCTGAGCGAGCGCGTCGCCCCCGTGGAACGTGTACGTCAGGCCGCGATTCGGATCCACGACGCCTTGCCCTGAGCTCTCCCCCGACGTTCTTTGTTCATGACCCAAAGGGGAGGCCAGCACCATGTTGATGGACAAAGCGCAGTGGATCAAGAACACGGGCGGTGACAGCGACCGCCGCCGCAGCGTGGCCTTGCGGCGCCTGGACGATGCCATCGGCGTGGCCAATCGGACCGAGGCGCCAGCCTCCCTGTCCATGACCGAGGCGGCCGACGAACAGGCCGTTCGGACGCATGAAATGGCCAGTGCACTGTGCGCCCTGGCGTTGTCTCAGGTTCACGACGCGCTCGAGGCCTGGATGCGCGAGCAAAACCTCAAGCACACCCACGGCTGGAAGGACAGTATCCGCAACAAGGAAGGCGCGGTGGAGGTCTTGGTGGCACAGCTCAAGGAGGCGCGCAGTCGCTTTTCGCAGGAGGAAAGCGCGGCGATGCAGAGCCTGAAGGCGGCCCGGGACGCCTCCATTCCGGCCCTGTTCAAGGGCGCCCGATGCATCAGCCGCAGCGAATCCCGTGACTTCCTCGTCGACGCGGTGTCGGGCGTATCGGTAGGGGCTTCGGGGGCTGATCTGGTGAAAAACATCCGGCGCGTGGTGCACCGCAAGGACGCCACAGGCGCCGGGACGGCCACCCCGGCGGCGCCGCCAACGGGCGTCGGCCTGCCCCTGGAGATCGACCGCTCCATCAAAAACCTGATCCACAGCGCCTTCGCGGGGACTCTGGGTGAGGTTCGATGGGAGATCGACGAGAAGTTCTTCCAGGACGTCCTGGAGCACGCGCTGGCCGGGATCAAGGAAGAACTCGCCAGCGCGGTCCCCTACCTGGGCGTGGTCGGCGCTGCCGCCGTCCTGACCTACGCGACGACCCAGGCCGTGAGTGCGCGCAGTCACATCAAGGCAGTTGAACGTCTGAAGCTACGCACGGTCCCCAGCGATTCCAAGTCGGCGCTGGAGGCGATACACAAGTGGCAGCTCGAAGACATGCAGCTGCTCAAAGCGCGCGTCGCGCGTGCCTCTGTCAACCTGGGCAGCCAGATCGTCGGCATCGCTTCGGCGGGCACGCTCACCGTGGTCCAGGGCAGCGTGGGCATCTGCAACGCCATCCTGGCGCTGACCGACGTCGTCATCGCGCTCGGACGGCAGTACCAGGCCTCGCGTGCCCTCACCCGCTACCTCAACGACCAAGACGGTCACAACCCCCTGGGTCGCGCGATTTTCTGCGCATCGCCCCTGGCGGGCGCCTACTACCTTCTGAACACGCCCACCAGCCACATCGCCCTGCAACTGGTGGACTTGGGCGCGCCAGGCTGGCAGGAGGACGTCGAGCGCCTGGTGCTGCGCGAGGACCTGGCCAAGGCGCGGGCGGAGGCGGCACGCCTGATCGACGTCTCCCGCTACCGGATCGTTCCCCACAAGGGCGGACGCTACGTCGAGACCGTGGACAAGTCCTTCCTGGGCAAGCTGCGTGAAACGCTCTGAGCCCAGGTGCCGGGCGCAAGCGGCCGGGGAGGGCGCGACGGTTTAGTGTGAAAATGCAGCGTTGGTATCGGCTGCCCGTAGCTCAGTTGGATAGAGCAACAGCCTTCTAAGCTGTGGGTCGGGGGTTCGACTCCCTCCGGGCAGGCCAGTCGCCGCGGGTCGCGGCCACGCATCGCAGTCTCAGGAGATTCCCTTGATCGTCGACCCGTCCGCCTTGAGCGCCGAGGAGAACTACAAGCTTCTCACCGGCATGATCGTTCCCCGTCCCATCGCCTGGGTCACCACCCTCGGGTCCGCCGGTCAGGTCAATGCCGCGCCCTTCAGCGCCTTCACCCTCGTCTCGAATAAGCCCCCGATGGTGGCCATCAGCATCGGCCGCAAGCTCGGCGAACTGAAGGACACTGCCCGCAACATCGCCGCCCGGCGCGAATTCGTGGTCAACATCGCCCACCAGGGCCTGCTCGAACCCCTGCACCAGTCGGCGATCGAATACCCGGAGACGGTCAGCGAAGTCGAACTCCTGAACCTGCGCACCTGCCCCAGCCATCGTGTCCAGACCCCGGGGCTGGCAGATGCCCCGGTGCGCATGGAGTGCGTTTTGCATACCGTCCTCGAGCTGGGCGAGGCGCGTTCGCAGCTGGTGATCGGCGAGGTGGTGACCTTCGAAATCCGTGACGGCCTGCTCGTGAACGGCAAGATCGACACGCGTGCGCTGGATCCGATCTGCCGCCTCGGCGGTCCCCTGTACGCAACCCTGGGTGAAGTGATCACCCAGCAGACGATCGCAGCCTCACGCCAGATTTGAGGTGCCGTCGCCGGCGGCTCACCCGCCTCGCGTCACCGGCGCCGGCTCGTGCTGCCCGTAGCTGCCGTACTTGCCCAGTTCCCACTTGGCGATCGCGTTGCGGTGCACCTCGTCAGGGCCGTCGGCGAAGCGCAGGGTGCGCGCGCCCGCATAGGCATAGGCCAGCGGAAAGTCGTCACACATGCCGCCACCGCCATGGGCCTGCATGGCCCAGTCGATCACCTGGCAGGCCATGTTCGGCGCCACCACCTTGATCATCGCGATCTCGGTCTTGGCCACCTTGTTGCCGGCCACGTCCATCAGCCACGCGGTCTTGAGCGTCAGCAAGCGCGCCATGTCGATCTTGCAGCGCGCCTCGGCGATGCGCTCCTGCGTCACGGTCTGCTGGGCCACCGTCTTGCCGAAGGCCACCCGCGACGAGGCGCGCCGGCACATCAGCTCCAGCGCGCGCTCGGCCAGGCCGATCAGGCGCATGCAGTGGTGGATGCGCCCGGGGCCCAGGCGCCCCTGCGCGATCTCGAAGCCGCGGCCTTCGCCCAGGAGCATATTGCTCGCGGGCACGCGTACGTTCTCGAAATACATCTCGACATGGCCGTGCGGTGCATCGTCATACCCCATCACGTTCAGCGGCCGCACGATGCGGATACCCGGTGTGTCGGCGGGCACCAGCACCATGCTTTGCTGCGAGTGACGCGGCGCGTCCGGATCGGACTTGCCCATGGTGATGAAGATCGCGCAGCGCGGATCGCCCGCGCCGGAGATCCACCACTTGTGACCGTTGATCACATACTCGTCGCCGCGCCGCTCGATGCGAGTTGAGATGTTCGTCGCGTCCGACGACGCCACCTCGGGCTCGGTCATCGCGAAGGCCGACCGGATCTTGCCCGCCAGCAGGGGCTGCAGCCAGCGCTGGCGGTGTTCGTCCGTGCCGTAGCGCGCGATGGTTTCCATGTTGCCGGTGTCGGGGGCGCTGCAGTTGAACGCCTCGGGCGCCCAGGGCACGCGCCCCATGATCTCGGCCAGCGGCGCGTACTCCTGGTTGGTCAGGCCCGCGCCCTGCACCCCGGCGATCTGCGCGGTGTCCCGGGGCAGCCACAGGTTCCACAGGCCCGCAGCCTGGGCCTTGAGCTTCAGGTCCTCGATCACCTTCAGCGCCGTCCAGCGCTTGCCCGCTGCGGTATTGGCCGCCAGTTCGTCGGCGTAGGCCTTCTCGCTGGGGTAGATGTGGTCGTCCATGAACTTCAGCAGGCGAGCCTGCAGTTCCTTGGTTTTGGGGGAGTAGTCGAAGTCCATGGCGTCCTCGGGTTGAAAAGTGGGGTGGCTTGCGTTCAGCCGGCGCGCTGTGCGAACGACCAGGCCAGCTGCGCCAGCGCGCGGGCGCCTGCGCCCGACGAGACGGCCTGCGCACTGGAGGCGATGCCTTCCTGCGCGCGCTTGGCGATGCCTTGCAGGATGGCGGCCAGCCGGAACAGGTTGTAGGCCAGGTAGAAATTCCAGTCGTCGCGCAGCGCCTGCGGCGACGCGAGACCCGTACGCTCGCAGTAGCGGCGCACGTAGTCGTCCTCGGCGGGGATGCCCAGCGCCGCATGGTCCAGCCCCGCGATGCCGCGGAAGGTGCCGGGCGGGATATGCCAGGCCATGCAGTGGTAGCTGAAGTCGGCCAGCGGGTGGCCCAGCGTGGACAACTCCCAGTCCAGCACCGCGATCACCCGAGGCTCGGTCGGGTGGAACATCAGGTTGTCCAGCCGGAAGTCGCCGTGCACGATCGACACCTTGCGTTCGTCGCGTGCGCTCTCGGGCATGTGCGAGGGGAGCCACTCGATCAGGCGGTCCATCTCCGGGATCGGCTCGGTGATAGACGCCAGGTACTGCTTGCTCCAGCGCCCGATCTGCCGCTCGAAATAGTTGCCCGGCTTGCCGTAGCCGCCCAGGCCCTGCGCCGCATAGTCCACGGTGTGCAGGGCGGAGATCACCCGATTCATCTCGTCGTAGATCGCGCCGCGCTGCGCCGGGGTCATCCCGGGCAAGGACTGATCCCACAGCACGCGCCCCTGCATGAACTCCATCACGCAGAAGGCGCGCCCGATCACGGACTCGTCTTCGCACAACACGTGCATCGTCGGCACTGGCACGCCGGTACCCGCCAGGCCCTTCATCACCGCGAACTCGCGCTCGATCGCGTGGGCCGAGGGCAGCAGCTTGGCCACCGGCCCTGGCTTGGCCCGCATCACGTAGGTCGTCCCCGGCGTGATCAGCTTGTAGGTGGGATTGGACTGACCACCCTTGAACATCTCCACCGTCAGCGGCCCTTCGAAGCCGGGCAGGTGCGCCTGGAGCCAAGCGGACAGGGCGGCGGTATCGAAGGCATGCGCCCCGGCAACCTGCCGGGTTCCCTCGAAGTGGGAGTAGTCGGTGCTCATGCCTCGCAGATCCTTCGGGGGTGACCGGAATCCATGGGGTCAGCAGGGTGCCGGCGCCCCGGGCTGGCGTGGGACCCGGTGGAGATCAGTTCTCGCTGTCGGCTTCGGCGATGCGGATCAGCGCCTGCCGGTCTCGCACCACCAGGCCACCGGGTTCGATGCGGATCACGCCCTCGCGTTCCATGGCCTTGAGTTCCTGGTTCACCCGCTGGCGTGAAGCGCCCAGCAGCTGGGCCACTTCCTCCTGCGCCAGCTGCAGCCCGATGCGCATCTCGCTGCCGTCGGACAGGCTGGGCACCCCGTAGCTGCGTACCAGGTGCGTGAGCTGCTTGGCCAGGCGCGCGCGCAGGGGCAGGGTGTTCAGGTCCTCGACCAGGCCGAACAGTTGCCGGATACGCCGGGCCTGCAGCCGCAGCAGCGCCTCGTACAGCTCCACATGCTCGGACAGGATCTTGCGAAAGTCCGCACGCGCCACGCACAGCATGGTGGTGTCGCCATGCGCATAGGTGTCGTGCGTACGGCGGTCGCCGTCCAGCATGGCCACGTCCCCGAACCAGATGCCCGGCTCCACATAGGCGAAGGTGATCAGCTTGCCCGACACCGAGGTCGAACTCACGCGTACCGCACCCCGGGCGCATGCCATCCATTCCTCGGCCGGGTCGCCGCGGGCTGCGATCAGGTCGCCGTCCTTGTAGCGTTTGACGTAGGCGCATCGGAGGATGTCGTGGCGTAGCGAAGGGGACAGGGAGGAAAACCAGCGACCGGCGTTGATCGCTTCACGTTCCTCGATGGTAAGAATGGGGTCGTCCATAGCGTGTCTTGTCAGTGACTGCCGCAGCCCGCGCTGTCGCCTGCGGGACGCGGCAGCCGCAGGTGGGCGGCTACTCGTAGCGGGGGGACCGTTTGGCCAGGAACGCCTCGATCCCGATGCCGGCGTTGGGGTGATGCAGGTTGCGCACGAAGTGGTCCCGCTCCTGCGCGAGCTGCGCGGTCAGCGTCGCGGTCGGCGCCTCGTTCATCAGCTCCTTGATACTGGCCAGCGCATTGGGCGCCTTGGCGTTCAGGCGCGCCGCCAGCGCCAGGGCTTCGTCCAGCGCCGTGCCGGGAGCGGTCAGGCGATTGACCATGCCCAGGTCGTGCAGGCGTCGCGCGCCGATCCGCTCCCCCGCCATGAGCAGTTCCGCCACCAGCTGGCGCGGCAGCGAGCGGCCCAGGCCCCAACTCCCGCCCCCGTCAGGCGACAGCCCCACGTTGGCATAGGCCATGACAAAGACCGCGTCGTCGGCGGCGACGATGAAGTCGCAGGCCAGCGCCAGCGAGAAGCCCGCGCCCGCCGCCGCGCCTTCGACGGCGGCGATCACCGGCTTGGGAAAGGTGCGGATCGCCTCGATCCAGTTGTGCAGGCCTTCCACGCTTTGCGCCTGCACCTCGGGGGGCTGGCGTCGCCGCTCCAGCAGCCGCTGCAGCTGCCCGCCGGCGCAGAAGGTGGTCCCTTCGCCGGTGATGATCACGCTGCGTACCTCCGGCAGCGTCTCGGCCACGCTCAGCGCCTCGATGCCGGCGGTGTAGATCTCGGGCCCGAGCGCGTTGCGGTACTCGGGGTTCGACACCGTCAGCACCAGGGTCCCGTCGCGGCTGGAACTCTTGATTTCTGCGGGCATGGTCAGGCCTCTTCCTGGAGCAGGGACAGACCGATCGCCCCGCGCCGGCGCAGCCAGGGGCTGGGGCGGTAGCGCGGATCGCCGTACACGGTCTGGAGGTTGAACAGCACCTCCAGCACATTTGATGGGCCCCAGCGATCGCCCATGGCCAGCGGACCCAGCGGATAGCCCAGACCCAGCGTCACCGCGGTCTCCAGGTCGGCAGGAGTGCAGATGCGTTGCTGGCAGATATCGCTGGCGATGTTCACGATGGCGGCGACCACGCGCTGGGTCACAAAGCCGCCGCTGTCGCGGATCACGCTGACGGCCTTGCCGTCGCGCGCGAACAGGGCGTGTGCCGCGTCGCGCATGTCGGCGCGGGTGGCCGGGTTGGTGGCCAGCACGCGGCGTTTGGTCGCCGAGTCTTCCACCAGCAGGTCGATGCCCACCGTGCGCGCCGGGTCCAGACGCTCCACGACCGCGACGGTGGTCACGTCAAACCCCAGCGGTGCCACCAGGGTCAGGGCCTGAGGGGAGGGCGACTGACCGGTCTCGATGCGTGCGCCCAGGTCCTTGAGCAACTGGTACAGCTCGGCGCGACGCGCGGCGCGGGTCGACACCCACACCGGCGGCAGCTCCTGCACCTGCGGCACGGGCGGTTCCGGCGGCACCTGAGCCTTGTCGCCCTCGTAGCGGTAGAAACCCTCGCCGGTCTTGCGACCGAGCAGCCCACCGGCCAGCCGCTGTGCGGTGATCACGCTGGGGCGGTAACGCGCTTCCTCGTAGTACTGGTGGTAGATCGACTCCATCACCGGGTGCGAGACGTCCAGCGCGGTCAGGTCCATCAGCTCGAACGGGCCCAGGCGAAAGCCCACCTGGTCACGCAGGATGCGGTCCACCGTCGCAAAGTCGGTCACGCCCTCGCTCACGATGCGCAGGGCCTCGGTGCCGTAGGCGCGTCCCGCGTGGTTCACGATGAAGCCGGGCGTGTCCTGCGCGCGCACCGGCGTGTGGCCCATGGCGCGCACCAGCGCGTCCAGCGCATCGCAGATCGCGGGGTCGGTGCGCAGGCCGGGGATCACTTCCACCACCTTCATCAGCGGCACCGGGTTGAAGAAGTGCAGGCCGGCCAGGCGCTGCGGGCGCTGCAGGCCCGCGCCGATGGCGGTGATGGACAAGGACGAGGTATTGCTCGCCAGCACCCCCTGTGGACCCACCAGGTTCTCGAGTTGCGCGAACAGCTGCTGCTTGATGTCCAGGCGTTCGACGATCGCCTCGATCACCAGGTCACAACCGGCCAGGGCATCCAACGTCTCCGCGGTTTTCAGGTTCGTCTTGAAATCGGCCACCGCCTCGGGCGTGAGGCGACCTTTCTCCCGGAGCTTGTCCCACTGGCCGGTGACCTGCTGGTGGGCGGCCGCCAGCGCGGCGGTCTGGGTGTCGTGCAGCCGGACCTCGCAGCCTGCCTGGGCCGCCATCTGTGCGATCCCGCGCCCCATGGCGCCGGCGCCCACGACGCCGACGATCTTGAAGTTGTTGTGCATCCGCCAATTATCGTGGCGCCGCCGGCTCAGTCGGGCGAGGCGCCCCGGGCCCGGGACGCGGCCCGGCTCGCCAGCACGCTCAGGCCCATAGCCCCCAGGACGCCCAGCAGCCCGGCCCAACTCAGGGCGGCAAAGTCGCCCAGGGCGATCAGCAGACCGCCGATCGCTGCGCCCAGGGCCTGCCCGCCGTACAGCGCCGAGGTGTTCAGGGCGACCGAGGCCGAGGCCAGCGAAGGCGCCAGGTTGACCAGCCGTGCCTGCTGGGCCGAGTTGGTCGAGAAACAGCCCAGCGCCCAGGGGATGTTCACCAGCGCGGACAGCAGCAGCGTGGCCCCCAGGGGCCAGGCCAGCAGGCTCAGGGCGATGGCCCCCAGTCCCAGCAGCACCGCCCGGTCTGGCCCCAGGCGGCCGATGTACCGCATCATCAGCACGTTCCCCAGCAGCCCGAAACCGCCGAATGCCAGGAACAGCAGGCTCAGCTCGCCCGGGGTCACCGCCAGCCGGTGGTACCAGTACGGTGCGAAATACGAGAACACCACGAACTGCCCCGCGGCCGAGAGCACCGTCACTGCCACGCACAACATCAGCGCCCGCGACCGGAAGGTCTCGCCCCAGGCGGCGCGGGACAGAGCCGGGGGGCGCACGCCATCGGGCAGCGTCTTCCACACCCAGACCGCCGCCCCCGCGCTCATCGCCGCTACCAGCCAGAAGGCGTAGCGCCAGCCCAGGGTACCGCCGACGAAAGAGGCCAGCGGCATCCCCAGCACCGAGGCCACCGACCAGCCCAGAAAGATGAAGGTGATCGCCCGGCCTCGCTGCTGCTCTGGCACCAGCAGGCCCACGATGGCCGCAGCCTGGGGGGTGAAGATCGCGGGGGCCGCCAGCGACAGCACCCGCAGGGGCAGCAGGCTGGCCAGCGAGTCGGACAGCGTGCAGGCCGCGTGCAGCAGCCCGTACCAGACGAGGGACAGCGCCAGCAGGCGACGTCGGTCCCAGCCCGCCACCACGGCCGCGAACACCGGCGCGGCCACCGCCATCATGAACGCCCCGGCGGAAATCAGCTGGCCCGCGGACGCGGCGCTGACCTTCAGCGAGGTGCTGAGTTCGTTGAGCGTGCCCGGCACCACCATCACCCCGGTGCCGATCACGAAATTGCCAAACAGCAGCGGCCAGAGCACGGCCGGCAGACCCTGGCGCGCCGACGTCATCAGCGGACGACCTGCAGTGCGGCAGGGTTCACCACGTGGGTGGGGGTGCCCTTGATGAAATTCACCACGTTGTCGAAGGCGGCGCCGAAGTACAGCTCGTAGGAGTCCTGCTCGACATAGCCGATGTGCGGCGTGCAGATGCAGTTCTCCAGGCGCAGCAAGGCGTGACCTTGCAGGATGGGTTCGCTTTCGAAGACGTCGATCGCCGCCATCCCGGGCCGTCCCCGGTTGAGGGCGGCGATCAGGGCATCGGGCTCGAGCAGGTCGGCGCGCGAGGTGTTCACGAACAGTGCGGTGGGCTTCATGCGGCTGAGGTCTTCCAGGCGCACGATGCCCTGGGTCTCCTCGTTCAGGCGCAGGTGCACGCTCAGCACGTCGCACTGCTCGAAGAAGGACTCACGGCTGGCCGCAATCTCGTAGCCGTCGGCCAGGGCCTTCTGGCGCGAGCCTTCACGGCCCCAGACTACCACCCGCATGCCAAAAGCCTTGCCGTAGCCCGCCACCATCTCGCCGATCCGCCCGTAGCCCCAGACGCCCAGCGTGCGCCCGCGCAGCACTGTTCCCAGGCCAAAGTTCGGCGGCATCGACGCCGACTTCAGTCCCGACTGCTGCCAGGCGCCGTGCTTGAGCATGCCGATGTACTGGGGCAGGCGACGCGAGGCGGCCATCACCAGCGCCCAGGTCAACTCAGCGGGTGCGATAGGCGAGCCGACGCCCTCGGTGACCACCACGCCGCGCTCGGTGCACGCCTGCACGTCCACATGCGGGCCGACACGCCCGGTCTGCGCGATCATCTTCAGGCGCGGCAGCTTTTCGATCAGTTGACGCGTGATGTGCGTGCGCTCGCGAATCAGGACGATCACATCGGCATCGCGCAGGCGCACCGACAGCTGGCCGATGCCCTTGACGGTGTTGGTGTACACCTTGGCCGGGTAGGCCTCGAGCTTGCTCGCGCACTCCAGCTTGCGGACCGTGTCCTGGTAGTCGTCGAGGATCACAATGTTCATCCGCCGATTGTGCCTCGCCCTTGCTGGGCAGTCTGCCCCCAAAGGGCAGACTGCCGCCCCCCGAGCCTGATCGGTGTCGCTTCGGCGCCTCTGCGGCGCTTGCGCGCCGTGGGGCGGCTCAGTGCCGTGTTTCCAGCTCGGCGAGCCGGTCGAGTTCCGCGCAGACGTCGGCCAGACGGCCGGAGATCACCATGCGCCCGGCGCCCAGGCCGCTGGAACGGCCGTCGACCACCCGGACCACCCGCAGCGGACGCTGCGCAGGCGCCGGCGACAGGCGGGTCGGGCCGCCCCAGTGACGTTGGGGCGTGCCGGCCGGTGCCGCCACCCGCGCGGCCGCGGCACGGGGGGCGCAGTTCGCCAGAGGGCGGGCCCGAATGCCGCTGCTGCGCAGGTCCAGGGCCCAGTCAAACAGGTGTGCGAAGAGGGGAAGTGCGAATGCCATGTGGGACTCCTTGAAAAGCGAGGGTTTCAACACAGGCAGGATTTCAGAACGCTGGAGCGGCACAGGGTGATGGCACCACGCCATACGCCCGCCACCTGGGGCCGCTCCGAATGCGGGCTACATGAGCATGGTGTTGCGGATCAGACCCACCGCCAGCCCTTCGATCTCGAAAGGCTCGCCGGGCTCGACCACGATGGTGGGGTAGTCCGGGTTCTCGGCATGCAGCTCGATCAGGTGCTTGTTGCGGCGAAAGCGCTTGACGGTAACGTCGTCGCCCAGGCGGGCCACCACGATCTGACCGTTCTTGGCGTCCTTGGTGGCTTGCACGGCCAGCAGGTCGCCATCCATGATGCCGGCGTCGCGCATGGACATGCCGCGGACCTTGAGTAGGTAATCCGGCTTGCGCTGGAAGAGGCTGCTCTCCACGTAATAGGTCTGGTCTACATGCTCCTGCGCCAGAATCGGAGAGCCGGCCGCGACCCGACCGATCAGGGGCAGCGCCAGCTGGGCCAGGCTCTGCAGGGGCAGGGAGTACTGCTTGATGCGGGATTCGTTGATGGACCGCAGCGCCTCGCCACGCAGACGGATGCCACGGGAGGTGCCGCTGACCAACTCGATCACGCCCTTGCGGGCCAGCGCCTGCAGGTGCTCCTCGGCCGCGTTGGGTGACTTGAAGCCGAGCTCGGCCGCGATCTCGGCCCGTGTCGGGGGCGCCCCAGTGCGCGCGATGGCGCTCTGGATCAGGTCCAGAATCTGTTGCTGGCGTGCGGTGAGCTTGGGGGTTTCGTTCATGGGGGCTCTCCTGGGACATCCACGGGCGGGCGATGCGTTAGCGGTTAGCGTGTGGTCTGGGGGCGCGGGCGGCTACTGTCTTGATATCCAGTAACTGTATTTTTAACCAGTTTTTCGGGAAACGCAAGTGGGGCAAGAAAAAATCGTGGTCCTGGGGACCGGCGGGACCATCGCGGGCATCTCGGTCGCGCCAGGCCAGGACCTGGCTTACAACAGTGCGCAGCTGGGCGTGGCGCAACTGGTCCAGGGGCTGACCCCGGGCGCCGGCCCGCGCGTCGAGACCGAGCAGGTCGCGCAGGTGGACAGCAAGGACATGAGCGAAGCCATCTGGCAACGACTGGTCGCGCGTTGTGCCTACTGGCTGGACCAGCCAGACGTGACCGGCCTGGTCATCACCCACGGCACTGACACCCTGGAAGAAACCGCCTATTTCCTGGACCGGGTGCTGGCCCCCGCCAAGCCGGTGGTGCTGACATGCGCCATGCGGCCGGCCGACGCGCCGGTGCCGGACGGCCCCCAGAACCTCGCAGACGCGATCGCGGTCGCAGCCACCCCGGGCGTGCGCGGGGTCGTGGCCGTCTGTGCGGGCCAGTTGCATGCCGCACGCGACGTCACCAAGGAGCATCCGTACCGGCTGGACGCGTTCACCTCCGGCGATGCCGGGCCCCTGGGCGTGATAGAGGGGGGCCGCCTGCGACTGCTGCGGGAGTGCCCCCCCGCAGCCACGGCGCTCGCCCGCGACGCGCAGGCGGTCGCCCGGGCCACCCGGTGGCCGCGCGTGGAGATCGTGATGAATCACGCCGGCGCTACCGGCGCGCTGGTGCAGGCCGTGGTAGCCCAAGGTGTAGACGGTCTGGTGGCTGCAGGTACGGGCAACGGCACCCTGAGCGCGTCCCTGCAGGCGGCCCTGTTGCAGGCGCGTGCGCAGGGCGTGGCCGTGGTCCGATCGACCCGCTGCGCCCGCGGTCAGGTGCTGCCGCATGCCGGCGACCTGCTCCCCGACTCCGGCGGCCTGTCGCCTGTCAAGGCGCGGGTGGCGCTGATGCTGGACCTGCTCGCAGGGTCCAGCACCTGAGGCTCGTCCCATGTTCGCCGCGCTGCAAGCCCACCCCTGGGCCTATCCGGTCCTCGAGATGGTTCATATCGCCGGTATCGGGCTGCTCGTGGGCAACCTCGTGCTGCTGGAGCTGCGCGTGTTCGGCCGCGGCCGCGACCTGCCGGTGCAGCCCCTGGCTCGTCTGAGCCTCTCGCTGGCGCTCGCGGGTTTCACGGGGGCCGCCGCTTCGGGCCTGCTCATGTTCGCTTCCCAGCCCACCGAGCTCCTGGCCAATCGCGCCTTCACGCTCAAGATGCTGCTGTTGTTCCTGGCTGGATGCAACGCAGCCTGGTTCCACGGTCGCCGCTCGCTGCAACGCCTGGACCGCATGGCGCGCGCGTTGATGATCCTGTCCACCCTGATCTGGCTGGCGGTCATCGCCTGCGGCCGCTGGATCGCCTACCAGTGAACCCGTGCCGGTTCATCTTTCACGCTGACCCCAAGGAGCCCCCTCATGCAACGACGACTTGTCCTCCTGGCCCCGCTGGCCGCGACCGGCCTGGCCCATGCCCACCACGGATGGAGCAGTTTCGACCTTGAACGACCGATCTGGCTGGAGGGACGTGTGGCGCAGGTGCGATGGCGTAACCCGCACGCCGAACTCGAACTCGAGGTGCCCGCGGGCCTGAAGCTGCCCACCGACCTGGCCTCGCGGTCGCTGCCGCCGCAGTCCGCGGCGGTGGATGGCAAGTCGCTGCTCGCGCGGGCGGTGGTCCCCACGCGCAAGGACCGTCGCTGGCAGGTGGAACTCGCGCCCCTGACCCGGATGCAGGCCTGGAAGGTCGAGCCCCTGGAGACGGGAGCCACGGTGGGCGTCTTGGGCTTCACGTTCCAGGACGAGAAGGGCGAGGCCCTGCTGCGCGCCGAATACCTGTTCGTCGGCGGCAAGGTTTACGGGCTGCGCTCCTCACCCGCCTGAGTGCCGCAGCCCGAGGCCCGGACTCGCGTTCAGGCGGCCAGTGCGGCGAAGGCGCGCTGCGTGATCTCGTCGACCGAACCCATGCCGCTGATCGCGCGGTACTTGGGTGCCGAGGCTGACTCGGTCTTGGCCCAGGTGGCGTAGTAGTCCACCAGCGGGCGCGTCTGCGAGGCATAGACCTCCAGGCGCTTCTTCACGGTTTCTTCCTTGTCGTCGTCACGCTGGATCAGCGGTTCGCCGGTCACGTCGTCCACGCCGGCCACCTTGGGCGGGTTGAACTTGATGTGATAGGTGCGGCCCGACCCCGGGTGGGAGCGGCGCCCGCTCATGCGCTCGATGATGGCCTCGAAGGGCACGTCGATCTCCAGCACGTAGTCGAGTTTCACGCCGGCATCGCGCATGGCCTCAGCCTGCGGGATGGTGCGCGGGAAGCCGTCGAACAGGAAGCCCTTGGCGCAATCGGGCTGGGTCAGGCGCTCCTTCACCAGCCCGATGATGATGTCGTCACCCACCAGGGCGCCCGAGTCCATCACCTTCTTCGCGGCCACGCCCAGCGGGGTGCCGGCCTTGACGGCGGCGCGCAGCATGTCACCCGTCGAGATTTGCGGGATACCGTATTTCTGGCAGATGAAGGTGGCTTGAGTGCCTTTGCCTGCGCCTGGCGCGCCCAGCAGGATGAGTCTCATGGATGTCCTCGGAATCGATGGTTGCAGCCGGCCGCCCTGGCGATCGCCGCGTGCGCTCAAGCGCATCTGTCGACGAGGATAGCACGCGACCCTGGCGCGCCTGCTCAGGCGCCGCGGGCGTAGATCTCGCGCACCCGCGCGAGGTCCTCGGGCGTGTCCACCCCGGGGCCCGGCGCCTGGCTCGCCAGATGCACCGCGATCCGGTGCCCGTGCCACAGCGCGCGCAGTTGCTCGAGCGACTCGGTCTGTTCGAGGGGCGCGGGCGCCAGCCCCGGGAAAGCCCGCAGGAAGCCGACCCGATAGCTGTAGATGCCCACATGCCGCAGCGGGCGGGGCTGCGGCAGACGCGTGATCGACTCGGTGCCCGCCGCATAGCCGTCGCGCCACCAGGGGATGGGGGCGCGGCTGAAGTACAGGGCGAGGCCACGCGCATCGGTCACCACTTTGACCACGTTCGGGTTACGCGCGTCGGCGGCGTCTTCGAGGGCGTGGGCCGCGGTGCCCATGTCCGCCTCGGGGTGGGTGTCCAGCAGCGCCGCCACCGCATCGATCAGGTGCGGGTCGATCAGGGGCTCGTCACCTTGCACGTTCACCACGGTGTGGTCCGCGGGCAATTGCAGCAACTCGCTGGCCTGTGCGAGGCGGTCGCTGCCGGAGGGGTGATCGACGCGTGTCATCACGCTGCGCACGCCGTGGGCGTCGCAGGCGCGGGCAATGGCCTGGCTGTCGGTCGCCACGACCACCTCGGCGGCGGCCGACGCACGCGCGCGCTCCGCCACCCGCACGACCATGGGCTTGCCGGCGATATCGGCCAGGGGTTTATCGGGAAGGCGCGTGGACGCGAGACGCGCGGGAATCAAGACCGTGAAGCCCGAGGGGCCCTTCGCACCTTGGGATGACCCGTCGGCGCTCATGCCAGCGGTGTGCGCGCGGGCAGGCGCTCGAGTTCCTCGTCCGACAGCGTACGCGCCTCGTCCTCGAGCAGCACCGGGATGCCGTCACGCACCGGATAGGCCAGACGTGCGCTGCGCGAGACGAGCTCCTGCCGTTCGCGGTCGAAATCCAGGGGGCCCTTGGTCACCGGGCAGACCAGCAGTTCAAGCAGTTTCGGGTCCATCGGTCGATGATAGCTTCGCGGTCAGCAGGTGGTCGAAGGCTTGCCAGAAGTCCGGCGCGATCTGCACCTGCATCGGCACGGCCCAGGCATCCGGGCGCTGGCGCCAGAGCTTGACCGCGTCCTTCTCGGTGCACAGGACGGTCTGGCCAGCGGGCAGCTCGGGGGGCTGCGCGTCGAAGTCGTGGTGGTCGGCCAGTGCCAGGGTTCGCACCGGCGTGATCCCCGCGGCGCGCAGCATGTCGAAGAAGGCCTCGGGCTGGGCGATGCCTGCCACCGCCATGACCGGTTCATGCGCGAACTCCGTCAGGGCGCGCCGGCCGCCGTCGGCGCGCACAGCTTCGACGGACAGGCGGCGCAGGACGTCAAAGCCTGCCGGATCCGCCAGGCCCGGTGGTCGCAGCACGAAATCCGCGGGCCGCGGCCAGGGCTCACGCAAGGGGCCGGCCGGCAGCAGCCAGCCGTTGCCCGTGCCCCGCGCGTCGAACACACAGATCTCGAGGTCGCGCGCCAGCGCCGGGTGCTGCAGGCCGTCGTCGCTGACCAGCACCTGCACCTGCGGATGACGCGCCAGCAGCAGGCGCCCCGCCTGCGCTCGCCGGGTCCCGACCACCACCGGCACCTGGCAGCGCCGGGCCACCAGCAGGGGTTCGTCACCGGTGAGGCTGGCATCGGTGTCCTCGGGCCGGACTTCGCGACAGGCCGCGTCGCCCCGACGCCCGTAGCCGCGCGAGATCACGCCCGGCCGCAGGCCGCGAGCCTTCAGGTGTTCGACCACCGCCATGACCACCGGCGTCTTGCCCGCCCCGCCCACCACCACATTGCCCACCACCACCACCGGCACCGGCAAGCGCTGTGCCTTCCGCAGCCCGAGCCGGTAGAGGGCGCGATGGCTGGCCGCCAGCGCACCATAAAGCCAGGCGAATGGACGCAGGCTCCACGCCAGCGCGCCACGCCGCAGCCAGGCCCGCTGGAGGGACACTAGGGTCTCCCGCCGGCGGGGCCCGAGGTCTGTGCGGCGAAGGTGATCTGCCCCAGCCCCGAGCGGCGGGCCGCCTCCAGCACCGTCACCACCGACTGGTGCGGCGAGGCGGCGTCGGCGCTGATGATCACGGTGAGGTCCTTGTGCTCGCGCGCGGCCTCGGCCAAGGCGGCGGCCACCGCGTCCACGTTGCGTCCGGCCAGAGGCACGCGGTTGATCACGTAACGGCCGTCGGCGCTGATGCCCACGATCAGCTCGCGAGGATGGTCGCGCGCGGCCTGGGCGTCGGCCACCGGCAGCCGCAGTTGCAGCTCGGTGAACTTGCTGTAGGTGGTGGACAGCATCAGGAAGATCAGGACCACCAGCAGCACGTCGATGAAGGGGATCAGGTTGATCTCCGGCTCGTGCCGGGGGCGGGGGCGGAAGTTCATCGCGTCGCCGGCCTCAGGAGCGCAGGGTGGTCAGGTGCCGCAGAAAGCGTTCGCTGGCCAGCTCCATCGCCAGCAGGTAGCCGTCCACGCGTGAGCGGAAATAGCGCCAGAACAGCAGGGCCGGGATGGCGACGATCAGGCCGAAGGCGGTGTTGTACAGAGCGATCGAGATGCCGTGCGCCAGCTGCGCGGGGTTGCCGCCCGTGGTGCCGCCGGGCGTCTGCGAGCCGAAGATCTCGATCATGCCGATCACGGTGCCCAGCAGGCCCAGCAGGGGGGCGGCTGAGGCGATCGTGCCCAGCGCGCTCAGGTAGCGCTCCAGTCGGTGGGCCACGGCCCGCCCGCTGGCCTCCATCACCGCGCGCAGCTGCGCCTCCGAGCTGCGCGGGTCGCTGGCCAGGGCGCGCAGGCCGCTGGCCAGCACCTCGCCCAGGGCGCAGTTCTGCTCCAGCTGGTTCAGGACCTCGGGCGGCGGCACGGCATGGCGTGAAACGGCCAGGGCCTCGTCCAGCAGCTGGGGCGGCACGACCCGCTGGGGTTTGAGGCTGAGGAACCTTTCGATGATGAGCGCCAGAGCGACAATGGAGCAGGCAATCAGGGGCCAGATGGGCCATCCGGCGGCTTGTATGATCGAAAACAAGATGGCGTCTCCGGCGCGGTTCAGGGCACCTGTCGGGGCAGGTCTGCGCAGATTATCAACGACGGACTTCGGGGTGTAGGACGTTTCGGCTCCTCGGTCGGCCGAATCGCACAAATCCTGTGGACAACTTTGTGCAAAACCCCCCGCCCATGGGCTGCAAACCCGCGCCAAATCGTGAAGATAACAAATCGGTCACATTTTGAGCAGAAAAAATCTGTTTTAAATCAAGGGCTTACAACGAAAAATCAGCATTTCTGGACCTGATTACCAAATGATCACTGTTCCCCCGCCAACTGTGGACTACCCCGGCCCGTCCAGACGCGGGAATCCTCGTGCCTGAGACGCGTCCTGCGGCACCGGCTCGGCGGGTCTGGGCGGTGGGCGCGCTGTGCCGCGCCGTCGCGGACGCGCTGGATGCGCGCTTCAATCCCGTTTCGGTTCAGGGCGAGATCTCTGGGTTTTCGCGGGCCGCGAGCGGGCACTGCTACTTCAGCCTGAAGGACGCGTCGGGCCAGATCCGCTGCGCCATGTTCCGCCGCGCGGCCAGCCTGCTCGACTTCAGCCCGCGCGACGGCGACAGCGTCGAGGTCCAGGGGCGGCTGGATGTCTACGACGCCCGGGGTGACCTGCAGCTCATCGTCGAGCGGGTGCAGCGGGCGGGGCAGGGCACGCTGTTCGAGCAGTTCCTGCGCCTGAAGGAGCGCCTGGAGGCCGAGGGCCTGTTCGACCCGCAGCGCAAGCGGCCCCTGGCCGCTTTGCCAAAGGGCATTGGGCTGGTGACCTCACTCGGGGCCGCAGCCCTGCATGACGTCGCCACCGCCTTGCGCCGGCGCCTGCCCCATGTGCCGGTGGTGCTGGCGCCGGCGGCAGTGCAGGGTGCCCAGGCGCCCGGTGAGCTGGTCGCAGCGCTGGAGTCGCTCTATGCGCTCGCCGCCAGCGGCCGGATCGACACCATCCTGCTGGTGCGCGGCGGCGGTTCGCTCGAGGACCTGTGGGCCTTCAACGACGAGGCCCTGGCCCGCGCCATCGTGCGCAGCCCGGTACCGGTGGTCTGCGGCGTCGGCCATGAGACCGACTTCACCATCGCGGATTTCTGCGCCGACCTGCGTGCGCCCACCCCCACGGCGGCGGCGGAACTCGTCGCCCCGACCCGCGACAGCTGGCTGGGTGGCCTGCAAGACCTGCAGGCCCGGTTGCAGCGCGCTGCGCGGCGGCGGCTTGATGGCGCGGCCCAGCGGCTCGACGCCGATGGCGCCCGGCTGGGCCGTCCCTCGGGCCGTATCCACACCCAGCACCAACGCCTGGAGCGGCAGGCCCAACGCCTGCGCTACGGCTTGCAGTCGCGGCTGGCCCGCGAGCGCAGCAGCCTGCAGACCGCGCTGCAGTCCCTGCGACGCGCGCCGCAGACCCCGATCGGGCAGTGCGTGCAACGGCTCGAGCGCGCGGGCGGTCGTCTGCAGGGCCTGGACCCGCGTCGTGTGCTCGAACGCGGCTACTCGATGCTCACGCAAGCCGACGGCACCGTACTGTCCCGTGCGGTGCAGGCGCAGCCGGGACAGCAGGTCCAAGCTCACCTGGCAGACGGCAGGGTCGATCTGACCGTGGTCGGCTTGTCGCCGGATTAGTGCCTAAAATTCGAGGGCATCCACGCGGCGAATCGCCGAGTGGCGCCGTTTTCCTTGCCACCGTAAAGCAATAAACCCCAGAGGAACTCCATGGAACACACCCTTCCCGCGCTGCCCTACGCCATCGACTCGCTTGCCCCGCACTACTCGAAGGAAACGCTGGAGTACCACCACGGCAAGCACCACAACGCGTACGTGGTGAACCTGAACAACCTGCAGAAGGGGACCGAGTTCGAATCCATGGCCCTCGAGGACATCATCAAGAAGTCTTCTGGCGGCATCTACAACAACGCGGCCCAGATCTGGAACCACACCTTCTTCTGGAACTGCATGAAGCCCGCCGGCGGCGGCGAGCCCACCGGCGCCCTGGCCACCGCGATCCACGCGAAGTGGGGCAGCTATGCCGCCTTCCGCGAGGCCTTCGTGAAGTCCGCCGTCGGCAACTTCGGTTCCGGCTGGACCTGGCTGGTCAAGAAGGCCGATGGCTCGGTGGACATCGTCAACACCGGCGCGGCCGGCACCCCCCTGACCACCGCCGACAAGGCCCTGCTCACGGTGGACGTCTGGGAACACGCCTACTACATCGACTACCGCAACCTGCGCCCGAAGTTCGTCGAGACCTTCCTGGACAAGCTGGTGAACTGGGAGTTCGCCCAGAAGTACTTCGCCCGATCGAGGGCGTCGCGTTCAGAACATGGAGGGCCGCCGTCGCGCGGCCCTTCTCACGTGTGGGTCAGCAGGGAGGCCGTGCGCAAGTCAGCGCTTAAAGGGCTCGCCCGACAGCCGTGCCCCGGCCCGCAGGCCTTTTTTCTCGAACCACCCCTGGTTCATCTCCAGCACGAAGCGCACCGGCCGCTTGGAGCAGTGCGACTGCGTCGACAGCGGCTGCATGTCCGCCAGGTTCACGATGGTGCCGTCGTCGGCCAGAAACGCCGCGGTCAGCGGCGAGGGCGTGTTCATCATCCAGAAGCACTGCACCGTGGGCTGGTCGAACACGAACAGCATGCCTTCGTGCTGCGGCATGTCGCGACGCCACATCAGGCCGGTGGCGCGCTGCTGCGGGGTGCTGGCCACCTGCGCGTCGATCTGGTGGACCCCTGCCGCGAGCTTCACCCGCGGCAGGTTCAGTTGGGGTTCCTGGGCTGCGGCAAGCGTGACGGTCGTCCCGGCCAGGGCGGTCAGCAAAAAGCGTAGAAGCGGGCGCATTCGCCCATTGTCGCCCGACGCCGGCTCGCATGAAAAAAGCCCGCGCAAGGCGGGCATGCACGGCGGCCGGGTGGGTCAGGCGGCGTCGGCCTTCTTGGCTTTTTTGGCCTTCTTGGCTTTCTTGGTCTTGGAGGCGGCCTTCTTTTCAGACTTGGCGTCGGCGGCGGCAGGGGCAGCATTGCCGGCGGGGGCGGCAGGGGCGGCAGGCGCAGCGGGGGCGGCTTGGGCGAAGGCGGTGGCGGCGAACGCGGTGGCGATCAGTCCGGCAAGCAGTTTGGTCATGGCAGGATCCTTGGACAGGGAAGGGGGAAGCCGCGGGGTAAAAAAAAGCCCGCTCGAAGCGGGCTTTTCCATCGGAATGAACCGATTACTTCTTGGCCGAAGCGGCGGGCTTGGCAGCCGAAGCCGGCTTGGAAGCGGCGGGGGCAGAAGCGAAGGCGGAAGCGGCGAACAGGCCGGCGACCAGAGCAGCGATCAGGGTTTTCATGGTGTTTCCTTAAGGTTTGTTCAAGGTTTTTCCTGCAGGGGAACCGGCAGGTGTCCTACTAACGCAGGCAAACCCCACCGGTTGACAGGATTTTCCGGCGATCTGAGCCACGGCCCGGCTCCTGCTGACGCCTCGGAGACACCCCGAGATCGCCGCTAGAATCGGTCGCGCCTCGGCTCACGGCCGCAAATTAGTAGCTTCTTGTTCCTCCCCGGAGACGTTTCTTCCATGTACCAGCACATCAAGGTGCCCGCCCAGGGCCAGAAAATCACGGTCAATTCCGACATGTC
>CAZUKC010000007.1:0-20621 GCA_964620375.1 uncultured Ramlibacter sp.
CCGAGTCGGGGCTGCAGGCGGTGCGCAACGCGATGGGCGGCATGAACGCCATCCGCGACCACATCCAGGAGACCTCCAAGCGCATCAAGCGACTGGGCGAGTCATCCCAAGAGATCGGCGAGATCACCGAGCTGATCTCGGACATCACCGAGCAGACTCATGTGCTCGCGCTCAATGCCGCCATCCAGGCGGCCGCGGCAGGAGAGGCCGGTCGTGGCTTCTCCGTGGTGGCCGAGGAGGTGCAGCGCCTGGCCGAACGCTCCGCCGACGCAACCCGCCAGATCTCGGCGCTGGTCAAGACCATCCAGACGGACACGCAGGACGCCGTCGCCGCCATGGAGCGCTCCACCGAGGGTGTGGTGGCCGGCGCGCGGCTTTCGGATTCCGCCGGGGCCGCCCTCGCCCAGATCGACCAGGTGTCGCGCCGCCTGGCCGACCTGATCGAGCAGATCGCCCAGGCCGCCGACCGCGAGGCGCAGGCGGCCAACGGCGTTGCTGGCAATATTCAGCACATCTTCACGGTGACCGAGCAAACCGGTGAGGGCACGCGCTCGACGGCCAGCCAGGTGCGCGAGCTGTCCCGGATCGCCGACGAACTGCGGCAGTCCGTGGAACGCTTCAAAATCGCCTGAACTCGACCGCCTC
Source organism: uncultured Ramlibacter sp. (assembly GCA_964620375.1). GTDB lineage: Bacteria > Pseudomonadota > Gammaproteobacteria > Burkholderiales > Burkholderiaceae_C > Ramlibacter. Next base: position 646 of record CAZUKC010000007.1, read on the forward strand.
GCCACCGCTCCCGCCCATGCACGCGAATGCTCCCCGCCCCCTGCCACCGAACGGCTCGGCCACGCTGACCGAGGCGACCGGCGACCTGGGGCCGCTGGCCTGGGTGATGGAGGAGCTACGCAAGAGCCTGGAGTTGGCCGGGACGGCTCAGCGTCGCCAGGTGCGCGAGCGCGCCACCCTCGGCGGCGCGGCCCATGCCGGCTCCCTGCCCATGGCCCGCCTACAGCTGCACCAGACCGCGGGCGCGCTGGACCTGGTCGGACTGGCCGCTCCCGCCCGCGTGGTGCGCGCCATGGAGTCGGCGGTTCAGGGCTTCATCGAGCGGCCTCTGGCCTGTACCGAGGGCGCAGCGACCCGCGTGGAGCGTGCCGGTTTTGCGGTAGCCGACTACCTGGATGGCCTGCTCGCGGGCCGGGCGCTATCGCCCGTCGGCCTGTTCCCTCCCTATGAGGCGCTGATGCAGGCACTGGGCAGCGACCGCATCCACCCGGCCGATCTCTGGGACCTGGATTGGGCCTGGCATCTCGCGCCGGACGCCGGCCCCCTGCCCACCGACCTGTCGGCAGCCGGGCCTGCGCTGCGCGCGCGTCTGGACCAGGCCGTGCTGAGAGTCGTCAAATCTGCAGACACCGCCGCGGCCCGCGAGATGGTCGCCCTCTGTGGGTCTCTGGCCCGGGAAGCTGCCGCCGCTGGCGATGCGCCGGCGCGCAGCCTCTGGCAGCTGGCCGCAGGCTTCTTCGAGGCTCTGGCCCTGTCCTTGCTGCCAGTCGACCTGTACGTGAAGCGCACCGCTTCGCGGGTGCTGGTGCAGTACGCCCAGCGGACCCGCGCAGACGCTGCGGTGTCCGAGCGCCTCGGGCGGGACCTGGCCTTCTTCTGCGCGCAGGCGCAGCCGCACGATGCACAGTCGGCGCCCTGTCTGGCGGCGGTGCGCCAGGCCTGGGGCCTCTCGAGTCACGTGCCCCAGCGCTACGACCAGGAGCAGTTCGGCCGCTTCGATCCGCTGCTGCTGGCGCAGGTGCGCAAGCGACTCGTGGCCCTGCGCGAAAGCTGGTCGGCGCTCACCGGTGGCGACGCGAGCCGGCTGCGCAGCACCTGCGACCAGTTCCTCCAGCTGCACGAGGCACTGGTGCGCCTGCATCCGCCCCTGTCGAGCCTGGCCGACGGTCTGTCGGCGCTCGCGCGCGACCTGTCCGTGCGCGCCGAGCCGCCCCGCCCCGAGCTGGCGATGGAGGTGGCGACGTCCGTCCTGTTCCTCGAGTCGGTTTGCCAGGATTTCGATCCGTCTGACCCGCAGCTGGGTGCGCGCCTGCAGCGCGTGGCCGATCGTCTGAAGGCGGTGCTGCAGGGGCAGCCGCCGCAGCCGCTCGAGCCGTGGATCGAAGAGCTGTACCGGCGCGTCAGCCACCGACAGACCATGGGCAGCGTCGTCGATGAACTGCGCCTGTCCCTGGCCGGCCTGGAGAAAGAGCTCGACGCCTTCTTCCGTGACCCCACGCAAGTCGACCTGCTGCACGCGGTGCAGGGTCGCCTGAACCCGATGCGGGGCGTGCTCTCGGTGCTCGGACTGGACCATGCCGCACAGGCCGTGCTGCACATGCGCGACGCGGTGCAGGCCCTGCTGCAGGCCTCGCCCGGGACCGCGGATGCCGACGTCACGAACCTGGGCCACAACCTGGGCGCGCTGGGCTTTCTCATCGACATGCTCGATTACCAGCCAGCCCTGGCCCGCAAGCTGTTCGTCTTCGATGCGGCACGCAGAGAGCTCACGCCCGTGATGGGGCGCGCCGCTTCGCAAGCGGCTGCGCCGGTCGTCATCGCGCAAGCCCAGGCCGAAGCAGTACCCGAGTCCGAAGCCGTGCTCGAGCTCGAACCCGAACCCGAACCCGATGCTGCACCAGGGCCGCAGCCCGAACCCGAACCCCTGGGGCAACCGCAAGTGGCAGCGGTCCCTGCGGCCACGCAGGAGGTCGAGCCCACGCCGGCCTGGCCCTCCGTGCCCGAGGACCGCTTGAAGGTCGTCGGCCCCCTGCACATCGACCAGGCGCTCTTCAATGTCTACCTCCACGAGGCGGACGAGTGGTCCCGCGCCCTGCAGGCCGAGCTTTCGGAGTGGGCTTTGGAAACGCGCGCGCCGCTCCCGGAGACGGCGGTGACCCGCGCGCATTCCCTGTGCGGCAGTTCAGCCATGATCGGCTTTTCGGCCCTGGCCGAACTCGCGCGGCAGATGGAGTCGTCCCTGCAGCGCACGCGCGCGACGGGTCGGGGCACCCCGCGCCACGGGCAGGCCTATGTGGAAGCGAGCGAGGAGATCCGTCGCCTGCTGCACCAGTTCGCCGCCGGATTCCTACCCGAGGTGCGACCCGAGGTGGTGCAGGCGCTCGTGGTGCTGGACGATGTCAACGCCTCGCCGACCGAACAGGCGCTGCCCGGCGGGCCGAGTGTGACCGCCGACCTGCGCGAGGCTTGCGCAGCCCCCGCGGTGCGCCCCCCTGACGCGGGCGTTTCCACGTCAGGCGCCGCTGCGCCCGAGGCGCCCGACCGCGAGCTCTTTGCCTTCTTCGAAGAGGAGGCGCTGGAGCTGCTGCCCCTGCTCGCAGGCGCGCTACGCCAGTGGCATGCCCGGCCCGACAACCTCAGTGCCCGCGACGAAGTGCTGCGCACCCTGCACACGCTCAAGGGCAGCGCGCGCCTGGCCGGTGCGCGGTCCCTGGGCGATCAGGCACATGCACTCGAGTCTCTGGTCGAGGACCTCAGCGCCCCGGCCGGCAGCGCCGACATCGAGCTGCTGCTGCAGGCCTTCGACGCCTTCCAGTCGGCTTTCGAGGCCCTGCGCGCCGATGGGCCGGCGCCCGACCTGTCCGGGTCCGGCACGCCATCGGTCACGCACGGTGACCAGACCCCTGGCGTGATGGCGGCGCCGTCCGTCACCGCGCCCGTCGAACTGCCGGCGGCACCGGTGACGCCTCTGGCGCCTTCCGCCGTGGTGCGGGTGCGGGCCCAGCTGCTGGACCGCCTGATGAACCAGACCGGCGAGGTGATGATTTCGCGCGCCCGCCTGGCCTCTGATGTCGGTCAGCTGCGCGAGGCGCTGCACGCGCTCACCTCCGATCTGGAGCGCCTGCGCGCGCAGCTGCGCGACCTCGAGCTGCAGTCGGAGCTGCAGATGCAGTCGCATCGCGCCAAGGACGCGGTTGCCGATTTCGATCCCCTGGAGTTCGACCGCTACACCCGGGTGCAGGAGCTCGCCCGCCTGATCGCCGAGACGGTGGGCGATGTGGCCTCGGTACAGCGCACGCTGCAGCGGACCGTCGAGTCTTGCGAGGATGGTCTGTCGGCCCAGGCCCGCCAGACCCGCGAGCTGCAGCGCGACCTGCTGCGCACGCGCATGCTCGAGTTCGACGCCATCGCCGACCGCCTGCACCGCGTGGTGCGCCTGGCGGCCCAGGAATCGGACAAGCCGGTGCAGCTGGACATCCAGGGCGGTGCGATCGAGATAGACCGCGGCATCCTGGACCGCATGACGCCCGCCTTCGAGCACCTGCTGCGTAACGCGGTGGTGCATGGCATCGAGCCTGCCGCGGTGCGCGCGGCGGCCGGCAAGCCCGCGATCGGCCAGCTCACCGTGCGGCTGGCGCAGGAGGGCAACGACGTTGCCATCCGCTTCGAGGACGACGGGGGCGGCCTGGACCTGGCCCGTATCCGCGACAAGGCCGTCGACCTGGGTCTGCTGCCCCCGGGCGCCGAGATCACGCCTGCCGAAGCGGTCCGCCTGGTGTTCACGCCAGGGTTCTCCACTGCGGCGCAGGTCTCGCAACTGGCAGGGCGTGGCGTCGGCATGGATGTGGTGCGTGCCGAGGTGCAGGCGGTGGGTGGGCGCATTGACACCCGAAGTGAGGCCGGTCGGGGTACCTGTTTCGAGGTCGTCCTGCCGCTGACCACCGCGGTCACCCAGGTGGTGATGCTGCGGTGCCAGGACCTGGTGTTCGGGGTGCCGGTGCCCCTGGTGGAGGCTGTGACCCACCTGAGCGGCCCCGCGCTGGAGGCCGCCCGGGGCAGCGGGCAGCTGCAGCGCGACGGGCAGGACGTCCCCTTCTTCTGGGCCGGGGCGTTGCTGCAGTCCTCGCCGCGAAGCACCGAAGTCCCGGGGCGGTCCGTCCCCGTGGTGATGCTGCGCAGCGCCGCGCAGCGACTGGCGCTGCAGGTCGATGAGGTGCAGGGTCAGCAGGAGGTGGTGGTCAAGCACCTGGGGCCCCAGCTTTCGCGGCTGCCGGGGCTGGCCGGGGTGACCGTGCTGCCTTCGGGCGCAGTGGTCCTGATCTACAACCCGGTGGCTCTGGCCGCCGTGCATGGCGACCAGGCCCGCGCCTATGCGGCCAGTCTGGCGGCCAGTCCGGCAGCCAGTCCGGCGGCCAGCCGACTCCCTGGACCGCAGGTCGACGCGCCGGTCGTCGCTGGCGCGTCGTCAGCCCTGGCCCCCCTGGTGCTGGTGGTGGACGACTCCGCCACCGTGCGTCGGGTGACGCAGCGCCTGCTGCAACGCGAGGGCCTGCGCGTCGCGCTGGCCGGCGACGGCCTGCAGGCCCTGGAGCAACTGGCTCAGGAGATGCCGGCGCTGGTGCTGTCGGACATCGAGATGCCACGCATGGACGGCTTTGACCTGGTGCGCAACCTGCGCGCCGACGCGCGCTGGCGCGCGCTGCCCGTGGTGATGATCACCTCGCGTATCGCCGCCAAGCACCGAGACCACGCCAGCGACCTCGGCGTGAACCATTACCTGGGCAAGCCCTACGCCGAGGACGAACTCCTGACCCTGGTGCGGCGCTATACCGCAGCGTGATACCGCGGCGTGATCAGGCCGTCTTCTTGACCACCGCGTAGCGTTGCAGCGTGAGGGCGCGGGCCTCGTCGTGGCGCACCACCGGCAGCGGGTAGTCCTGGCCCAGGGTCAGGCCGGCCGACGCCAGCTCCAGCGGCGAGGCGGTCCAGGGCTCGTGCACCGCGCCGGGCGGCAGGCCCGCCAGCTGCGGCAGGTAACGCACGATGAACTTGGCCTCAGGGTCGAACTTGCGGCTCTGGCTCACGGGATTGAAGATGCGGAAATAGGGCTGCGCGTCACAGCCCGAGGAACTCGCCCACTGCCAGCCCCCGTTGTTGGCGGCCAGGTCAAAGTCGTTCAGGTGCAGCGCGAAGTACCGCTCGCCCCAGCGCCAGTCGATGCCCAGGTCCTTGGTCAGGAAGCTGGCAGTGACCATGCGCAGGCGGTTGTGCATGTAGCCGCTCTGATTGAGCTGCAGCATCGCGGCATCCACCAGCGGGTAGCCGGTGCGGCCCTCGCACCAGGCGGCAAAGAGTTCCTTCGCCCGCTTGCCGTGTTCCCAGGCGATGGCGTCGTACTCCGGCTTGAAGCTGTGACTCTGGCCCTTGGCGTCCACCACGTGCGGGAAGTTGGCCAGCACCTGGAAGTAGAAGTCGCGCCAGATCAACTCGCTAAGCCACGTTGCCGCGCCGGCGCTGCCGGCCTGCATCAGGGGGTGGGCGGCACGCGCGAGTTCTCGGATGGAGACCGTGCCAAAGCGCAGGTGCACGCTCAGGTAGCTCGGTCCGCGCACCGCGGGGAAGTCGCGGGCGTCGCGGTAGGCGTCGATGCGGCGGCGAAAGTCCTCGAACAGCTGCTGCCCGCCCGCCAGCCCCAGAGGCAGGGCGAGTTCGCGCAGGTTGGTCGGCTCAAAGCCGATCTCGGCCAGCGTGGGCACCGGCTGGCGCAGCGCCGGCGGGCGCTCGGCCAGCGCGCCGGCGTGGGCCTGCACCTCGTGGGGCTGCAGGTCCTGGGCGTCGACCTTGGCCAGCCAGGCGTTCTTGTAGGGGGTGAAGACCGCATAGGGGCGTCCTGCCTGGGTGACGACCTCGGTGCGTTCGAAGATCACCTGGTCCTTGGTGGTGTGCAGGGCGATACCGGCATCGGCCAGGGCGCCGCGGATCGCCGCGTCGCGGGCCAGGGCCTGGGGCTCGTAGTCGTGGTTGGTGAAGACCGCCTGCACCCCGAGCTCGCGGGCCAGGCGGGGGATCTCGTCCTCGGCGACGGCGTGGCGCACGATCAGGCCGGCGCCCGCCTTGCCGGCGAGCTGGCGCAGGGCCTCGTCCAGTTGCACCAGCGATTCGCGGATGAACTCCACCCGCCGGTCCTGGCGGGGCAGGGGGTCCAGGATGGCCCGGTCGAAGACGAACACCGCGTGCACCTGGCGACAGGCGCGCAGGGCGCGGGCGAGGGCGGCGTTGTCGTGGGCCCGCAGGTCGCGGCGAAACCACATCAGGCCGGCCGGGTAATGCGTGGCAAGGGGCTTGTCCAGGGGAGCCGCTGTCATGGCCGGGCGGGGTGCGTAAAATCGCCATCATGCCCGCGGATGCCGACCCCATCAATCTGACGCATCATTTCCTGATCGCCATGCCGGGCTTGCAGGACGACACCTTCAGCCGCAGCGTGGTCTACCTGTGCGAACACAGCCCCCGCGGCGCCCTGGGCCTGATGATCAACAAGCCCAGCGACATCAGCCTCAAGAACCTCTTCGACAAGGTCGAACTGCCCCTCACGCGCCCCGATCTGGTGGGTGCGCCCGTCTACCAGGGTGGCCCGGTGGCCACCGAGCGTGGCTTCGTGCTGCACGAGGCGGTCTTCGCCGCCGAGGACCAGCCCGAAGAACCCGTCTACGCCTCCACCCTCACGATCCCCGGCGGCCTGGAGATGACCACCTCCAAGGACGTCCTGGAGGCCCTGTCCACCGGCGCCGGCCCGCGCAAGGTGCTGGTGTCCCTGGGCTACGCCCAGTGGGGCGAGGGCCAGCTCGAATCCGAGCTCGGCGAAAACAGCTGGCTCACGGTTGGGGCTGACGCCGCCATCATCTTCGACACGCCGGCCGAACAGCGTTACGACAAGGCGCTGGCCCTGCTGGGGCTGCAGGCCTGGATGCTGTCCTCCGACGCGGGGCATGCATGACGCAGTCCCCGACAACGCTTCTCGTACCTTCTCACCTCCAGACCTTTCTCGCTTTCGACGTCGGGCGCAAGCGCACCGGCGTCGCTTCCGGCAACCGCCTCCTGGCCCGCGCCACGCCCCAGCGCACCATCCGCGCCGAATCCAACGAGGCGCGCCTGCAGGAGGCTGCAGCCCGAGTGCATGAATGGCAGCCCGACGCCGTGGTGGTGGGCGTACCGTTCCATCCCGATGGTGCGAGCCACGAAAATACCGCGATGGCGCGCAAGTTCGCTCGCCAGCTCGGGGTGCGGGTGACGCTGCCGGTGTACGAGGTGGACGAGCGATACAGCACCACCGAGGCGCTGGCCGACGGCACCACCGACCCGGACGCCGGCGCCGCCTGCGTGATCCTCGAACAGTTTCTCAGGAGTATCGGATGACCGCTGCCCCCGCCGGTAACCTGCTGCTCGACGCCGAGGCGCTTTATCAGGAGCTCCTGCGCGGCGTGCGACAGCTCATGACACCCCAGACCCGTCTGGTCGGCGTGACCTCCGGCGGCGCCTGGCTGGCCGAGCGTCTCCAGAAGGACCTGGGGCTGCCAGGCCCGCACGGCGTGATCTCGTCGGCCATGCACCGGGACGACTTCGCGCGGCGTGGCCTGGCCGGCACCGGCCAGCAGACCCAGCTGCCCTTCGACGTGCAGGACGCGCGCATCCTGATGCTCGACGACGTGCTGTACACAGGTCGCACCATCCGCGCGGTGATCAACGAGCTGTTTGACTACGGACGCCCAGCCAGCGTGCAGCTGGCGGTGCTGGTGGACCGCGGCGGCCGCGAGCTGCCGCTACAGGCCGACCTGTGCGCCGCGCGCGTCTCGCTGCCGGCCACCCAGTCCCTGGCCCTGGCGCGCGACGCGCAGGGCCGATTCAGTTTCCAGGTTGAAGGGGCCTAAGACATGCTGTCCAAGCGCAACCCCCAGCTCAATAAGCACGGCGAGTTGATCCACCTGCTGTCCACCGAGGGCCTGCCCCGGGACATCATCACCCACATCCTGGATACCGCGTCCAACTTCGTGAGCGTGAGCGACCGCGAGGTCAAGAAAGTACCGCTGCTTCGCGGCAAGAGCGTGTTCAACCTGTTCTTCGAGAACAGCACCCGCACCCGCACGACCTTCGAGATCGCCGCTACGCGCCTGTCGGCCGACGTGATCAATCTGGACATCGCGCGTTCTTCGGCGGCCAAGGGCGAGTCGCTGCTGGACACGATCGCCAACCTCTCGGCAATGGCCGCCGACATGTTCGTGGTGCGTCACGGCGAATCGGGCGCGCCCTACCTGATCGCGCAGCACGTGGCACCCCATGTGCACGTGATCAACGCGGGGGATGGCCGCCACGCGCACCCCACGCAGGGCCTGCTGGACATGTACACCATCCGGCACTACAAGAAAGATTTCTCCAACCTCACGGTGGCCATCGTGGGCGATGTGCTGCACTCGCGCGTGGCCCGCTCCGATATCCACGCCCTGACCACCCTGGGCTGCGCCGAGGTGCGGGTCGTGGGCCCGCGCACCCTGGTGCCCGGCGACATGAGCCACATGGGCGTGAAGGTGTTCCACACCCTGGAAGACGGCATCCGCGGCTGCGACGTGGTGATCATGCTGCGCCTGCAGAACGAGCGCATGTCGGGCGCCCTGCTTCCGAGTTCGCAGGAGTTCTTCAAGAGCTTTGGCCTCACGCCCGAGAAGCTGCAGCTGGCCAAGCCCGACGCCATCGTCATGCACCCGGGGCCGATCAATCGCGGGGTCGAGATCGATTCGGCGGTGGTCGATGGCAAGCAGAGCGTGATCCTGCCGCAGGTGACCTTCGGTATCGCGGTGCGGATGGCGGTGATGAGCATCGTCGCCAGCAATGAAGCCTGAGTGAGGGAGAACAAGGCATGAAGATCTTGATTCAAGGCGGCCGCGTCATCGACCCCGCGCGCAACTTCGACGAGGTCTGCGACCTGGCCCTCGCGGCGGGGCGCATCGTGGGCATCGGGCGAGTGCCCGAGGGCTTCGTTCGGAACAAACTGATCGAGGCGCGAGGCTGCATCGTGTCGCCCGGCTTCGTGGACCTGGCGGTGCGCCTGCGCGAACCGGGCTACGAGCATGAAGGCATGCTCGAAAGCGAGATGGCCGCCGCCGTGGCCGGGGGCGTGACCAGTCTGGTGTGCCCGCCCGACACCGACCCGGTGCTGGACGAACCGGGCCTGGTCGAGATGCTCAAGATGCGCGCCGAGAAACTGCACCAGGCGCGGGTGTTCCCCCTGGGCGCGCTCACGCGCGGGCTGGCGGGCGAGGTCCTCACCGAGATGGCCGAACTGACCGAAGCGGGCTGCGTGGGCTTCAGCCAGGCCGAGGTCGGTCTGGCCAATACCCAGGTGCTGCAGCGCGCCTTCCAGTACGCCGCCACCTTCGGCTACACGGTGTGGCTGCGCCCCCAGGAGGTCCATCTGGGCAAGGGCGTCGCCGCCAGCGGGCCGCTGGCCACGCGGCTGGGACTGGCCGGCGTGCCGGTGGCGGCCGAGACCATCGCCCTGCACACCATCTTCGAGCTGATGAAGGTCACCGGCGCGCGCGTGCATCTGTGCCGCCTCTCCAGCGCCGCCGGCGTCGCTCTGGTGCGCGAGGCCAAGGCCCAGGGTCTGCCCCTGTCCTGCGACGTGAGCATCAACTCGCTGCACCTGACCGACACCGACATCGGCTACTTCGACAGCCGCCTGCGTCTGTCGCCACCGGTGCGTCAGCAGCGTGACCGCGACGCGCTGGTTCAGGCCCTGGGCGACGGCACGATCGATGCGCTCGTGTCCGATCACATGCCGCTGGACGAGGATGCCAAGGCCTTGCCCTTCGCCGAGGCCGAGCCGGGCGCCACCGGCCTGGAGCTGCTGCTGGGGCTGGCCCTGAAGTGGGGTCAGCAAAGCGGCGCGGGACTGGTGCGCGCGCTGGGCGTTATCACCCACGAACCGGCGCGCGTGCTGGGCGCCTCGCTGGGGACGCTGCAGGCCAGCTGCGGCCAGCTGGTGGAAGGCGGCGTGGGCGACGTCTGCGTCTTCGACCCTCTGGCCCACTGGCAGGTGCAGGCCGGTCATCTGCGCAGCCAGGGCAAGCACACGCCCTTTTCTGGCTACGAGCTGCCGGGGCGCGTGCGCTACACCTTCGTGGGCGGTCACATCGCCTACGACGCCTCCCAGGCGTGAAGCCGCTGCGGGTCGCCTGGGCCTTGATGCGCGTGCTGTGGCGCGCGCTGGCGGGCTTCCTCACCATCGTCTTCGTCTTTCCGCGGCTGTCGGTCGCACAGCGCCAGGCGCGCGTGCAGGCCTGGGCCCAGGACATGTTGCGCGCGATGGGGCTGCGCCTGCAGGTGTACGGCCAGCCGGTGGCCCAGGGGCCCGCACTCATCGTGTGCAACCACATCTCCTGGCTGGACATCCTGTCCCTGCATGCCGCGCGTTACTGCCGTTTTGTCTCCAAGGCCGACGTGCATCACTGGCCCCTGATCGGGCGCATGGCCACGGGCGCGGGAACGCTCTACATCGAGCGCGCGTCTCGGCGCGATGCGCTGCGCGTGGTGCACCACATGACCGCCAGTTTGCGCGCGGGTGATGTGCTGGCGGTCTTTCCCGAGGGGACAACCAGCGACGGCCTGTCGCTGCTGCCCTTTCACGCCAACCTGCTGCAGGCCGCGATCGCGGCTGACGCGCCGGTGCAGCCGGTGGCTCTGGGCTTTATCGACGATGTCACCGGTCAGCGTTCGCTGGCGCCGTGCTACATCGGTGATGACACGCTGGTCGGCTCCGTCTGGCGCACGCTGGCGGGCGGGCCTGTCACGGTGGTGGTTCGCTTTGGCGTCCCCCAGACCTGCGCGGGCCGTGACCGGCGCACCTGGGCTGCCGATCTGCATGCAGCCGTGGACCAGTTGCGCCAGGCGCCCTCGGACTGACGGCACCATCCGGTTGCAGCGCTTACCCCGGCACACCTTTGCGTGCGGTCCGGACTCTGCCACCCCCGCACACAATCGACGCCGACCGGTTCTGTGATCCGGTCGCATTCCTGTCCGGAGGGTATGACCCGTCATGACCGAGCCTCGCCCCCTTCCACGACGCGCGTCGATTCCCATCCTGTCCTACCACCAGACCGCTGCCGTGCCGCCCCGGGGCATGCCTTACCGGGGTCTGGTGCTGCCGCCCGCGCGCTTCGCCCGCCAGATGCGCGCGCTGCAGGCCCTGGGCTACCGGGGGCTGTCCATGCGGGACCTGCTGCCCTACCTGCGTGGGGAGCGCACGGGCCGGGTGGTGGGCATCACGCTGGACGACGGCTATGTGAACAACTTTGACCACGCCCTGCCGGTGCTGCACGCGCTGGGCTTCACCGCCACATCCTTCGTGGTGAGCGGGCAGCTGGGGGGCTCGAACGCGTGGGACGCCGCGGCGGGTGTCCCGCGCGCGCGGCTGATGAACGCGCACCACCTGCGCGAGTGGACAGCCCTGGGCATGGAGGTGGGTGCGCATACGCGCAGCCACGTGCATCTTTCGCACTGCGATCCCCTGCGGGCCCGCTCGGAGATCGCCGATTCGCGTGACGAGCTGGAGCAGGCGCTGGGCGTGCCGGTCCGCAGCTTCTGCTACCCCTATGGCGAGTACCGGGACGAGCATGTGGAGATGGCGCGTGCCGCAGGCTTCGAGACGGCCACCACCTCTGACAGCGCGCGCGCGCGGTACCACGACGACCTGCTGTGCCTGCCGCGCCTGACGGTGTGGCTGTCCACACCCTGTGCGTACCTGATGGCGCGGGTCTGCCTGGACGTCGAGGGCTGGCGCCGACGGCGCAGGTCGCCTCCTGCAGGCGAACACCCGACGCAGTCGGTGGTGCAGACCGTCGCGAAGCGTCCATCCTGAGCGCGGGATCAGTCGCCGGTGGCGGGCGTGCTGGCCTGTCGCATCCGCCGCAGCCAGGGGCGCAGGGGCTGCGTCCAGGCCGCGGTGCGGGCCCAGCGCAGCGTGGCGTCGCGTGCAGCCAGCCACGCGGTGGTCAGGGCCGGTCGGTATACCCAGCCCTCGGCCAGGGGCAGGCCGCTGTCGGCAAAGCTTTGCTTGTAGGCGTCCGCGCCCTTGCCCAGGTCCAGGCTGGCGTGGCCTTCATCGGCCGCCGCCTGCGCGACCTGCAGCAGCAGTTGCGCGCCGGGCGAGTAGGGCGCCCACGCGGCGTCGTACACCGGGAACCACCAGTGCCAGACGCGCCGCGACCGCATGCCCAGGTGGGCGGCGACCAGTGCGTCGCCCGCGTACAGCGCGGACAGGCGTCCGCCGAAATGCGGCCCCTCGGTGGCGGCGATGCGCTCGGCCAGCGCGCGTGCCCAGGGCTGCGCGAAGAAGTCGGCCACGCCGGTGCGGCGGCACTGCTGCGACTTCAGGCGCAGCACGAAGGCCAGCGCGCGGGGGTCGCGGGTGTGAGGCTCCAGCCGCACCGGCCCGACCTCCCGCGCAAGCTTGCGGGCCTTGCGCAGGCTCTCGTCGATCCGGCGGATACCCTGGTCCCGGCGTGCGGCGAGATAGGCCGCCATGCCCCGAGACAGGTCCAGTGCGGGCGAGAAGGCCGGCACGCAGGCTGCGGCGGGCGCCTGTTCGCGCGGCAGGTGGTCGAAGCGCCAGGACGACAGGCGCGCCGCGCGCAGCAGGTCTGGCCAATGCCACTGCGTGCCGGGGGCGCAGACCACGCCGTGGTGGTCCGACAGGCAGCCGCCCACCGGCAGCCCCATGCCCCGGCGCGTCTGGAAGGGAAAGAAGCCGACTACGCGTCCTGCCTGCTCCATCACGGCGATACGCACGTCGTCGCGCACCGCCGACACCGCCAGGGTGAATTCCGGGTTGAAGTACGGACTCTGAAGGGCCGGGTGGCGATCCTGCAGTGCGCGCCAGGTGTCCTGCAGCGGTGCGTCGAGTTGTGCGGGGGTGATCAGCGAGACGTGCATGAGGCTTCCCGTCGGGGCCGCGATCATGCGCGCAGTGGCGCCCCGCGCGGGGGCACGGTGAGAAAGCGTAAGCCTCAGGCCGCGTCGGCGGGCAGGGGCATGGGCGCGGGCGCCATGGGCGGCGCCGAGGCGGCGCTGCCCCGTTCGAAAGTGACCACGTGGTCCACCTGCGCACGGATCCCGATCCACTCGCCCAGCTTGTGGTCGTGGTGGCTGGGGACATGGGCCATCACCGTCTCGCCGGTGCCCAGGCGCAGCGTGTACAGGAAATCCGCGCCTCGGAAGGCCTTGCGCACGATCTGCGCCTTCACCGGCGCGTCGTCGTCATGGATGATGTCGTCGGCGCGCAGCAGCACCTCGCACTGGCCGGCCTCGAAGGCGCTCGGGAGCGGGCATTCGGCCACATCGGTCAGCGCGCCCAGGGGCGTATCCACCACCACCTGGTCGCCGGCTTCGCGCAAGGTGGCCGGCGCGAACACGCCATGGCCGATGAAGTCGGCCACGAAGCGCGTGGCAGGCCGGTGGTAGAGGGTGTAGGCCTCGTCCCACTGGTGCAGCTTGCCCTGGTGCATGACGCCGATCACGTCGCCGATGGCGAAGGCCTCGAGCTGGTCGTGCGTGACGAAGAGGGCGGTGGCCCCTGCGGCCTTCAGGATGCCGCGGATCTCGTGCGCCAGGCGCTCGCGCAGGTCGATGTCCAGGTTGGAGAAGGGCTCGTCCAGCAGCAACAGTTCGGGCTTGGGCGCGAGCGCGCGGGCCAGGGCCACGCGCTGCTGCTGCCCGCCGGAAAGTTCATGCGGCATGCGCCGCTCGGTGCCGGCCAGGCCCACCAGGGTGAGGACCTGCGCCACCCGCTGCGCGCGCTCGTCCCGCGGCAGGTGCGCGATACCGAAGGCCACGTTGCGGCCCACATCCAGGTGCGGAAACAGGGCGTAGTCCTGGAACACCATGCCGATGCGGCGCGACTCGGCGGGCACGTGTACGCCGTCGCCGCTCACGAGCTCACGCGAGATGCGGATCTGGCCGGCGCTGGTGGCTTCCAGCCCGGCGATCGCGCGCAGCAGCGTGGTCTTGCCACAGCCCGACGGGCCGATCAGCACGCCGATGGCGCCGCGCGCCAGGCCGAAGGACACCGCGTCGACGGCAGGCCGCGGCGATCCGGCATAGCGCACGCTGAGGTCGACCAGTTCCAGATGCATGGCCCTGATTCTAGATGATTACAATTCTCATTTGTATTGTCGGGCCTGTGCGGGGCCTTGTCCTTGATTAACCACATGCGCCGGCTCCATGACCTGCTGCTCCTGACGCTTGGCCTGCTGCTGCTGGTGCCGGTGGGCGGGGTGCTGGTCTCCTGGCTGCAGTGGGACGCCCAAAGCGCTTCCGTCCTGGCTGGCCTGGCGTCCACCGTGCTGCCCTCCTATGCCGTGGCCAGCCTGGTGCTGTGCCTGATCGTGGCGGTGGGGGTGGCCTTGGTGGGGGTGGGCACGGCGGCGGTCGTGACCCTGTTCGACTTCCCCGGCCGGCGCACCTTCGAGTGGGCGCTGCTGCTGCCTCTGGCCATGCCGGCCTATGTGATGGCCTATGCCTACACCGACTTCCTGCAGTTCAGCGGGCCCCTGCAGTCCTGGCTGCGCGCCACCTTCGGCCTGGAGGGGCGCGTGTTTCCTGAGGTGCGCAGCCTGCCGGGCGCGGCCTGGGTGTTTGTCTTCTCCCTCTATCCCTACGTGTACCTGCTGGCCCGCACCGCGCTGGGCGAGCGGGCCTCGCACCTGATGGAGGCCGCGCGCCTGCTGGGGGCGCCCCTGCGCCGGCGCATCCTGCAGGTGGCTCTGCCGCTGGCGCGGCCGGCGGTGGCAGCGGGCGTGGCGCTGGCTCTGATGGAGACCCTGGCGGACTTCGGCGTTTCCAGCTACTTCGGCATCCAGACGTTCTCCACCGGCATCTACAAGGCCTGGCTGGCCATGGACAACCGCGTGGCTGCGGCCCAACTGGCCACCACGCTTCTGGCCGTGGTGGCGGTGCTGCTCTGGCTCGAACATCGCGCGCAGCAGCGCATGCGCTTTGCCGCGGCGCGCGCAGACCGCGCCGGCTCGGCCGAGGCGCAGCCCATCGCACTGCGCGGCGGACGGCGCGTGGTGGCCTGGACCGTGTGTGCCGTGCCCGTCCTCATGGGGTTCGTGCTGCCGGTGGTCTTCATGCTGCGGCCGCTGGCGGCCGACTGGTCCGTCCTGCCCTGGGACCGCTTCGTGCAGTGGGCCCTGAACAGCGTGCGCCTGGGCGCGCTCAGCGCGGTGCTGGCGGTGGGCGTGGCGGTGCTGCTGGTTTTTTCGCTGCGCCAGCGCGGGGATGCGCTCACCCGCGGCGTGGTGCGTGTGGCCGGCATGGCCTATGCCGTGCCCGGGGCGGTGATCGTGGTGGGTCTGCTGCTGCCCGTGGGCTGGCTGCAGCAGGTGGCGCCGCAGGCGTCCACCGTGTACTGGGTGACGGGCACGGTGCTGGGTGTGGTGTGGGCCTACCTCGTGCGCTTCATGTCGGTGGCCCTGCAGTCGGTGCAAAGCGGCTATGCGCGCATTCCGCCCAGCCTGGACGATTCGGCGCGCATGCTGGGAACCTCGGGTTGGCGGCTGCTCACGCAGGTGCACGGGCCGCTGCTGAAGCGGTCCACCATCGCCGCGGGCCTGCTGGTGTTCGTGGACGTGATGAAGGAACTGCCCGCCACTCTGGTGCTGCGCCCCTTCAACACCGACACCCTGGCCGTGGTGGCCTATCAGCTTGCGCGTGACGAGCGACTGGGCGAGGCGGCACTGCCCTCCCTCGCGCTGGTGCTGGTGGGGCTGATTCCGGTGATCCTCTTGAGCCGTACCCTGCGGCGCTAGCCGGCGCCGCCCTCGTCCTGGGGGTCAGTGTTCTTGCGATAGACGATCTCACCGGTGGGCACGTGCACCACGCGGATCTCCTGACCCCCCGAGGCGCGGAAGTTCTTGGCGGCCAGCGACACGGCCAGCGCGCGGTTTCCCATCACCCAGGGAGGGTTGCCCGCCAGGGGCAGCCACCGGCCCGACAAGGGACGGTCGCTTTCAATACGGTATTCGGGCGGGGGCATGTAAAACCTCTTGGATCTGTCTCTGTCGTTGTGGGACTACCAGGTCCTGCGCACCGTGTTGCGCGGGGGCAGGCCTGAGTGAGAGACATCGTCCCCGCTTAGCGCGGTCCTGTCTGTAGGACGGTGACGAAAGGGCCGTGCGTACCGATGCCAGGCCGCCGCTGGCTAAGATGGCGAGCTGCTCCACGAAGTCCTACCATGCTCCCTCTCGTTCTCGTGCCCGGCCTGATGTGTGATGACGCGGCCTGGCAGCCCTTGTATGCGCACTGGCCCCAAGACCTTCGCTACCAGGTCATCGACCCCGGTGCCCGCGACAGCCTGGCCGCCATGGCCCGGCACGTGCTCGAACAGGCGCCCGAGCGCTTTGCGCTTGCGGGGCACTCGATGGGTGGACGCGTGGCCCTGGAGGTGATGCGTCTGGCGCCTGGGCGCGTAGAGCGCCTGGCGCTGTTTGACACGGGCCACCTGCCGGTGCCACCGGGCGCCTCGGGCGAGCAGGAGATCGCCAAGCGTCACGCCCTGCGCAAGGTCGCACGCGAGCAGGGCGTGCGTGCCATGGCCACCCAATGGGTGCAGGGCATGGTGCATCCGGCGCGGCTGACCGATCGCGCCCTGATCGAGAGCATCCTGCAGATGTTCGAGCGCCGCAGCGCCGACACCTTCGCCGCGCAGCTGCAGGCCCTGATCCAGCGACCCGATGCGAGCGATGTGCTGCGTGGCTTGCGCGTGCCCACGCTGGTGGCCTGCGGCCGCGAGGACAGCTGGTCGACCGTGGCGCAGCACGAGGCCATGCAGCGTCTGGCGCCCGCGTCCATGCTGCGCGTGGTCGATGACGCCGGTCACATGCTGATGATGGAGCGCCCCCAGGAGACGGCTGCCCTGATGCTGGCCTGGATGCGCGGCGCGCTCTGACGCAAGGCGACGCGCCAGCAGCCAGCGCCCTTAGCGCTCCACGGGGCGGTCGGCGAAGCGCATCGAGAAATCGATGGCCTTGATGTCCTTGATCAGGGCGCCCACCGAGATGCGGTCCACGCCGGTCTCGGCCAGCGCGCGCAGGCCTTCCAGGGTCACCCCGCCGGAGATCTCCAGACTGCAGCGGCCGTTGGCCATGCGCACCGCGTCGCGCAGGGTGGGCAGGTCCATGTTGTCCAGGAGGACCATGGTCACGCCCGCATCGAGCGCCTCCTGCAGCTGCGACAGCGTCTCCACCTCCACCTGGATGAAGGCCACCGGCGCTTTCAGCGCCTGTGCCGCGCGCACCGCCGCGGTCAGGCCACCGGCCGCGGCGATGTGGTTTTCTTTGATCAGGATCGCGTCGTACAGGCCCATGCGGTGGTTCCTGCCGCCGCCGCATCGCACCGCATACTTCTGGGCGATGCGCAGACCGGGAATCGTCTTGCGCGTGTCCAGGATGGCGGCGCGCGTGCCGCGCACCGTGTCCACGTACTGCGCGGTGCGGGTGGCGACGGCGCTCAGGGTCTGCAGGAAGTTCAGGCAGGTGCGCTCGGCGGTGAGCAGCTCGCGCGCGTGGCCTTCGATCGTGACCACGGTGTCGCCGGGTGCGCAGCGCTGGCCGTCCTGCACCCGCCACTGGGCGCGCGCGGTGGGCGCGACCTGGCGCAGCACTTCGTCCACCCAGGGCTGTCCGCAGACGACGGCGGATTCGCGGCAGATCACGGTGGCGGTGGCGCGCCGGTCGGCCGGGACCAGTGAGGCGGTGAGGTCGCCCGTGCCGACGTCCTCTTCGATCGCGCGGCGCACGTCGGCTTCGATCTGGGCGGCGGGGGGCGTGTCGGTCATGGTCGGGATTGCCTGGGCGGTATCGGGCCTGCGCATGGCGCCCCCGACAGGAATCGAACCTGTATCTAGCGCTTAGGAGGCGCTCGTTCTATCCATTGAACTACGGCGGCGTGGGCGCGATTCTACGGCCCACCCCACGCGCGAGGCCTGGCCTAGGGGGAGGCCGAGCCCGAGTCCCGATCGAGCAAGCGCATCTCCAACTGATCGCGGACCTCACTCAGACGCGGGACCACGAACCGCAGCCATTCGAGCACCATCGCGTTGAATTTTTCGGTCGCCTGGAATTCCTTGAGCCGCTGGTCCTGTGCGTCGGGCAATAGCCGGATCCAGCCGTCCGATTCCAGACGGCGTAGCAGCAGTCGCGTGGTGCTCTCCGCGCAGGACATCGAGAGGTAGATGTCCTTGAGTGTCTTGCGCCCGTCGGTGGCGGCGAGCTCGAGGAACAGGGAGCGTCCGGCGTGGGAACTGTAAATCGGGAGGTGAGCCTCTTCCCACTCCCTGATTTGAGTGATCTGGCGAATAGGGTTCTCTAGTTTTCGGGCGAGAAAATGCAGCGCGCTACCTAAGGTACTTACGGAACAGCGAATTCACAACCATAGATAGCAACGAAAATCATCGATTTCTGTTTTTGTGTATTTTTTGACGCTACCGTGGGGCGGCTGATGGCTGCTCCTGCCCGTCCTCACGTTTCCCGGCCTCAACCGTCGTTGGCCTCTGAACCGATGCGACCGCACGAGCTGCGCGCGGCCCTTGAGTCCGATCAGCTCGATCTGCTCTATCAGCCGGTCATCGATCTGTCGACGCGGCGCGTCGGAAAAGCGGAGGCCCTGGTGCGGTGGCGGCATCCGCAGCGGGGCTACCTTCGGCCCCAGAGCTTCATCGCGCAGGCGGAAAGCGCGGGTCTGATCGATCAGGTGGGCGCGTGGGTCCTGCATCGGGCGCTGCGCGACCTGGCCTCACTGCGAACCCGCTATCCCGATTTCGCGATGAGCGTCAACGTGTCCCCCCTGCAGATCGAGAGCGGCAGCCTCAGCCCCGCCTCGCTGCGCCAGGCATTCGAGGCGCACGGGGTAGCGGCTTCAGGTCTGATCGTCGAGATCACCGAAGGGGTCGCCCTGCAACACGGCGCGGCCATCCAGGACAGACTGGCCAGCGTCCGCGCAGAGGGCGTCAAGCTGGCGATCGACGATTTCGGCATGGGCAATTCCGCCCTGACCTCCCTGATCCACTTTCCCTGTGACTTCATCAAGCTGGACCGGCAGTTCGTGGGCGCCACCGCCGATGACCGCACGCGCCGCGCCATCGCACGGCTGATCGTGGAGATGGCCCATGTCCTGGACCTGCAGGTGATCGCAGAAGGGGTCGAGAACGAGGACGACCTCGCGCATGCCGTTGCGCTCGGGTGCGATCATGCCCAGGGCTACTACTGGGGCACCCCGCTCACGATCGAAGGACTGCGGACTGCGCTGGACGTCGCGGCCTGAGAGCGGCCGCAGCGGACACGTCTACTTCGTGAGCAGACGCATGGCGTCTTCCAGCCCGCGCAGGGTGAGCGGGTACATGCGCTGGTTCATCAGCTGCTGGATCACACTGATGCTTTGCCGGTACTGCCAGACGCCCTGAGGTTCGGGGTTGATCCACGCGAACTTGGGAAAGGCGTTCGTGAGGCGCTGCAGCCACTGTGCCCCGGGTTCTTCGTTGTTGTATTCGACGCTGCCCCCGGGCTGCAGGATCTCGTAGGGGCTCATGGTGGCGTCACCCACGAAGATCAGCTTGTAGTCCTTGTTGTACTTGCGAATGATGTCCCAGGTCGGAAACTTCTCCGAGTAGCGGCGGCGGTTGTTCTTCCACATGAAGTCGTAGACGCAGTTGTGGAAGTAATAGAACTCCAGGTGCTTGAACTCGGCCTTGGCCGCCGAGAAGAGTTCTTCCACCCGCTGGATGTGTTCGTCCATGGTGCCACCCACATCCATCAGCAGCAGCACCTTCACGTTGTTATGGCGCTCGGGCACCATCTTGATGTCCAGCCAGCCGGCATTGGCGGCGGTGGAGCGGATGGTGTCGTCCAGGTCCAGTTCTTCCTGCGAGCCCT
>CAZUKC010000008.1:0-9881 GCA_964620375.1 uncultured Ramlibacter sp.
GGGGCAGCATGACCGCAAAGTCGGCGGTGAACATGTTCACCTGGCCACCGATCAGGTCGGTCATGGCGGCCGGCCCGCTCTTGTAGGGGACGTTGGTCATTTGCACGCCAGCCATGCTGGCCAGCATCTCGGAGGACACCAGCTGCGAGGTGCTGGCGCTGGCGAAGGTGACCGATCCGGGCTTGGTCTTGGCCAGGTTGACGAACTCGCGCAGGGTCTTGGCCGGCACGTCGTTGTTGACGGCGACGATCAGGGGTACCGACCCCATATAGCCCAGGGGCGCAAAGGCGGTGTCCTGGTTGTACGGCAGCTGCTTCATCAGGCTCTTGAGCGCGGCGTTGGTGCTGTTGGTGCCCACCAGGATGGTGTAGCCGTCGGGGGCGGCCTTGGCCACGTCGGCGGCGCCGAGCATGCCGTTCACGCCCGGCTTGTTTTCCACCACGATGGACTGGCCGAGAGTCTTGGACATCTCGGCGGCGAAGGCCCGGCCGATCTGGTCGGTGGCACTACCCGCCGCAAAGGGCACGATGGCCTTGATCGGCTTGGAGGGCCAGGCCTGGGCGAAGGCGGCCTGGGGGGCGATGACGGCGGCAGCGGCCAGGGCAGCCGAACGGAGGATCAATCGGCGCGCGCCGCGGGAGGGTCGTTGCATGAGGGTCTCCTGTCGTTGTGAATCCGCGCGGGGCGGGGCCGGGTCGGGGCCGGTCCGCCCGCACGTCAGGTGCGAGCATACGGCAAGCGCGCGAGGGCCCCTTTCAGGCCGCAGGCCTAGCGCACGAACTGGTCGACGTAGCCGCCACCCAAGCCGACGGCTTCGTAGTGCGCACGGCACATCGCGATCTTGGTGAAGACGTCCTCGTAGCCGGTCTGCCGCCCCTGCTCGTCGACGTAGACCATGGCGCCGTGAATGTTGAACTGCGTGATCATCTCGGGCGTGCCGGCCATCTCGTCGACCACCAGGGTGTGAATCTCACCGGGCGGCTCGTAGACGAAAGAGCCTTCGGTGGCCACCCAGTCGTGCTCCAGGTAGCGCCAGGCCCCGCGGATCACATAGCCGGTGACCCAGGAGGGGTGGATATGCCGCGAAAGCACGCCGGTCTTGCGCACGCGCAGCAGGTTGCACCAGCTGCCGGTCACCGTGTTGAAAAGCAGCGGCCGGAACCAGACGTTAGGCGCCTGGGGCACCCAGACGCGTTCGTCGGTGGGAATGGCGGCGACGGCGATCTCGCGCTGGATGCCGGGGTGCTGGACGATCTGGGTCATGGTCAGACTCTGAAAATCAGGACACGAGGTAGCCGCCGTCCACCGGCAGCACTGCACCGGTGACGAAGGCCGCCGCTTCGCTGGCGAGGAACAGGACAGGGCCGGCCACATCCTGCGGCGTGCCCCAACGTCCCAGCGGCGTGCGCGCCAGGATGGGCCCCGAGCGCTGCGGGTCGTCCTGCAGCGCCTGGGTCAGGGGCGTGGCAATCCAGCCGGGCGCGACGGCGTTGACGCGGATGCCATCGGCCGCATAGGCGATGGCCAGGCTCTTGGTCATTTGTGCAACGCCGCCCTTGCTGGCGCTGTAGCCAGGCACCAGTCCACCGCCGAAGAAACTGAGCATCGACGCGGTGTTCACGATGCAACCCCGGCGCAGCTTCAGGCCCGCGCGCGCCGCGGCGCACACGCGCATGGAGCCCGTGAGGTTGATGTCGATCACCTGCGCAAAGACTTCGGGGTCATGCTCCTGCCCGCGGCGGATCGTGCCGGCGCAATTGACCACGACGTCCAGCGGACCCAGGCCACCCACCCACTCGGCCACGGCCTGCGCGTCGCGTACATCCAGGCGGCTGAAGACAATCGCCTCGCCGCCCGCTGCGGCACGGTCCACCTCCGCATCGGTCGCGCCAGTGGCATACACCTGCGCGCCCTGGGCGGCGAAGGCGCGGGCGATGCCCAGGCCGATGCCGCTGGTGGCGCCGGTCACGAGCACGCGGCGACGGGTATCGGACTCGGGGGATGCATTCATGCGAGGGCCTTGCGTACCTGTTCGGCGGTGGGGATGGGCGCGACCGCGCCATAGCCCTCGGTCGAGAGGGCGGCGGCAACCGCGGCGTAGCGACCCGCCTGCACCAGGCTGTCGCCCTGCAGGTAGCGGTGCACGAAGGCGCCCCCGAAGGTGTCGCCCGCGCCCGTGGCGTCTACCGGCCGGCACGGGTGCGGCGCGATGCGGTGCCGCTGCTGCGCGTCGGCCACCAGGGCGCCCTGGTCGCCCATCTTGAGCGCCACCACCTTGGCACCCAGGCGCAGGCAGTGGTCGACCAGACGGTCGGGGTCGGTCAGGCCGGTGATGGCTGCCACGTCATCGAGACTGGGCAGGCAGATGTCGCAGTGCGCGATGACGTCGTTCATCACCGCCCGCGCACGGTCGATCGGCCACAGCTTCAGGCGCAGGTTGGTGTCGAAGGTGACCAGCCGCCCGGCCTCGCGCGCCACGGCGATGGCGGCGTAGCAGGTGTCGCAGGCCGAGGGCGAGATGGCCAGGGAGATGCCAGACAGGTGCAGGGCCCGCGCCTGCCGGATCCGCTCGGCGGGCAAGGACTCGGGTGTCATGCGGCTGGCGGCCGAGCCCGCGCGGAAGAAACTGAAATGGTGGCCGCGCGCGTCGTGGCTCACGAAATAGATCGCGGTGTAGGCGTCGGTGCGGGTGGCGACGTCGGCATGGTCCACACCCTCGGCGTCCCACAACTGGCGCAGCATCTGGCCGTAGGGGTCGGCGCCGAGCGCGCTCAGGTAGCCCACGCGCGCGCCCTGGCGCGCGGCGGCGATGGCGAAGTTGGAGGTGTCGCCCCCGAACCCCTGCAGGTACAGACGCCCCTGGTCCTGCGCGGTCTGGTTGAATTCGACCATCGGCTCGCCCAGGGCGACGATATCCAGCATCGGGGCAGGCGCCATCAGATCCGTCCGTACTTGGCCAGGCCCTTGCGCAGGGACTTCTCGGCGATGATCAGCTTGGCCTGCTCGAGCTCGCGCCGGTCGATGTCCTGGGCCATGGCCAGTACTTCGGCCGCCTTGTCCTGGGGCACGACCACCACGCCGTCGACGTCGCCGACGATGATGTCGCCCGGGTTCACCACCACGTCGCCCACGCGCACCGGCACCTGCGAGGCCACCGTGCGGTAGCGGCCCAGGGTGGTGCCGGGGCTGACATCGCGCGCATAGACCGGAAAGCCATAGTCGCGGCGGATCTCGGTGAGGTCACGCACCCCGCCATCGAGCACCGCGCCGGCATGGCCGTTGGCCACCGCGCCCGCCGTCATGAGGCCGCCCCATACCGCCACGTCGGGCTGTCCGCCCTCGATGGCGATCACGATGACGCTGCCGCGCGGCGCCTCGTCGATCAGGTCCAGCGCGTGCTGCGGCGGGACGAATTCGTCGGTGGCCGACTCCAGCACCGTGGCGGCAGGGCCGCAGATGCGCTTGTCGTTGATGCGGGGCTTGATCACGCTGCTCATGTAGCCGCGCTTGCCGCACACCTTGTCGACGGCATCGGCCACGGAGGCAATCGCCACCTGGTTAAAGGCTTGAATCAGATCGTTCATCGGTTCTTGGGCTTCAGGAAGATTCGAAAAAAGTCACCAGCGATTGAGCCAGTGCAGCGGCGTCTCGCCCCGCAGCACCCGCACCGCCTCTTCGGCGGCCTTGCGTTGCAGGTCCCGCATGGACTCCTGGCTGTACCAACCGATATGGTTGGTGACCACGGCATTGTCCAGGCTGAAGAGAGGGTGCGACGGATCGGGCGGCTCGGGCTCGAACACGTCCAGACCCGCGCCCAGGATACGCCGTTCGCGCAGGGCATCGGTCAGCGCGTCCAGGTCCACCAGACCGCCCCGGGCGGTATTCACCAAGATGGCGGTGGGCCGCATCAGGGCCAGGCGGCGCGCATCGATCAGGCGGCGCGTGGTGTCATTCAGGGGGGCGTGCAGGGAGATCAAGTCGGCCTCGCGGCAGATCTCGTCGACGCTGGCCGACTGCGCGTCAGCCGGCAGGTCGGCGCCAGGGTCATTCACCAGCACGCGCGCGAAGCCGAAGGCCGCGAGCTTCTCGTGTGTCATGCGGGCGATGCGGCCGTAGCCCACCAGGCCCAGGGTGCGACCCCGCCAGCGGTACATGGGTTGCAGAACGCCGGTGCTCCAGCGACCGGCGCGCACCTCGCCATCGTGCAGGCGGATGCGACGCGCCACGGCCAGCGCCAGGGCGACGGCCTGCGAGCTCACTTCGTCGGTGCCGTAGTCCGGCACGTTGGCGACCATGATGCGGCGCTCACGCGCCGCGGTCTGGTCGATGTTGTCCACGCCGATGCCGTAGCGGATGATCGCCCGGCATCGCTGCATGGCGGCGATCACCGACGCGGATACCGGCGACTCGCGCACCAGCACCACGTCGGCATCGGTCACCGCGCGCGCCGCGGCCGCTGCGTCGCCGCGGCAGGGACGCAGCTCGAACTGCGCACCCTGCTGCGCGAGCAGTGCGGTTTCCTGGTCGTAGGCTTCGTAGCCGTCGTCCAGCGCCACGACGCGCATGGCCAGCCGCTTTACTTGCGAGCCGCGTTGGCGGCGGCCAGCAGCTTGTCGGCCCACTCCTTGCTCACCTCGGCATCGAGGTAGGCCTTCACCGCCGGCTGGGCCTGGCGGCGGAAGCGGTCGATCTCGGCGGCGGTCAGCTCGGTCACGGTCATGCCCTTCTCGGTCAGCACCTTCTTGGCCGAGAGGTCCTGCTCGCGGGTCATGTCGCGATGGATCTTCTGGGCCCGGGCCACGCCCTCGTCGACGGCCTTGCGCTCGGCGGCCGACAGGCCGTTGTAGAAGCGGTCGTTGATCAGGTAGGCGTGCAGGCTGTAGACGTGGCCACCCAGGGAGATGTGCTTCTGGTGCTGGAACAGGCTGCCCGCCAGGATGTTGGTCACGCCGTTCTCCTGGCCGTCGGCCGTGCCCTGGGCCAGAGCGGCGGGCAGTTCACCCCAGTCGATGGCGGTGGGGCTGCCACCGAGCGATTCGACCAGCTTGACGAACACCGGGCTGGGCTGCACGCGCATCTTCAGGCCCTTCATGTCGTCGGGCGTGCGGATCGGGCGTTTGCTGTTGGTGAAGTGACGGATGCCGTTGTCCGCGTAGGCGGCCAGGCGGATGCCGGTGCGCTTGCGCATATCCTCGGCCAGGTCCTTGCCGAATTGACCATCGAGCACGGTGTAGGCATGCGCGTGGTCGTTGAACAGGTAGGGCATGCCGAAGATGTTGAAGGTCTTGTAGACGCCGGGGATGCCGCCGTCATGCACCACCGCCATCTCCACGGTCCCCATGCGCAGGCCTTCCATGACCTGCTGCGCGGGGCCGAGCTGGCCGGCGGGATAGATCTCGACCTTGAGCGAGCCGTTGGTCGCCTTCTCCACATGCTCCTTGAAGGCCAGTGCGGCGGCGTGTTTGGGCTGGTCATTCTTGCCCGGCTGGTAGTGGCCGTACTTGATCGTTTTCTGGGCCATGGCGGGCATGGTCAGGGTGGCGGCGGCCACCGCGATCGCGGCCAGGAAAGGCATTCGACGGATCTTCATGGTTGTCTCCTTGGGACGGGTGGAAAAAAGCACGGAAAGCAATCAGTTGCGGTAGCCCAGTACGCCCGGCAACCAGGTCGACAGCGAGGGCACATAGGTCAGGAGCAGCAGCACCCCCAGCAGGGCCGCCAGCATGGGGCGGGCCTCGCGCATCATCGGCCCCATGCGCACGCCCGAGACGATCGAGGTGACGAACAGCAGCCCGCCTACCGGGGGCGTGACCATGCCCAGGGTCAGGTTGACGATGACCACGATGGCGAAGTGCAGTGGATTCAGGCCGGCGGCATCGGCCAGGGGCGCCAGGATCGGCACCATGATCATCACGCCCGGCAGGGGCTCGATGAAGATGCCCACCAGCAGCAGGAGCACGTTGATCGCCAGCAGCAGCGCGATGGGCGAGAGCTCCATGCCCGCGATCCAGCCGGCCACCTGCTGCGGGATCTGGCCCACGGTCAGCACCCAGGCGAACACCGCGGACGTGGCCACGATGAACAGGATGGACGCGCTCATGAGGGCGGTGCGATACAGGATCGCCGGCAGCATCGCCCAGTGCAGGGTGCGGTAGACGAAGCGCCCCACCAGCACCGCATAAAGCACCGCCGCCGCCGAGGCCTCGGTGGGCGTGAACACGCCGAAATGGATGCCCCCCAGGATGATCACCGGCAGCATCAGGGCCGGCAACGCGCGCACGAACAGGGGCAGCAGCGGCGTGTGATCCAGCATCTCGGGTGGCGAGCGGTAGCCCCGACGCACGCTGACCAGGTGATTCACCACCGCCAGGGCCACAGCGATCAGCAGGCCCGGCACCACACCGGCCAGGAACAGGCCGGTGACGGTGACGCTGTTGTCGGTCAGCGCGTACACGATCATGATGATCGAGGGCGGGATGATGGGACCGACGATGGCGGTGCAGGCGGTCAGGGCGGCGGCGTACGAATCGGCGTAGCCGGCCTTCTTCATCATGCGGATCATCATCGCGCCCGGGCCCGCGGCATCGGCCAGGGCCGACCCGCTGATGCCGGAGAAGAAGGTGAGGGTCAGGATGTTGGCGTGGCCCAGACCACCGCGGCGCGCACCGACCAGACGCGCCGCAAACCGCAGCAGCACCTCGGTGAGCGCGCCGCCCGACATCAGTTCGGCCGCGAGGATGAAAAAGGGAATCGCCAGCAGCGGGAAGCTGTCCAGACCGCTGAACAGGTTTTGCATCACCACCAGCGCGGGCAGGCCCTTCATCCACACCGCGACCAGGCCGGCCACCACCATCGCGAAGGCAATGGGCAGACCCAGCACCATCGCACCCAGGAAGGTCAGGCCGAGGATGGCGGTCATGTGCGCATCGTCCTCACAGGGCCTGGGGGTCGAAGCCCTCGACCCGTTCGTATTCACCCGCCCGGATCCAGTGGCGCGCCACCGCCGCCAGGTGGGCCAGGGTCAGGGCCAGGCCGATCGGCAAGGCCAGGTAGACCTTGCCCAGCGACCAGCCCAGAACGGGCGACTCCTGGTACCAGGCGAATTGTGCGTAGTCGACTCCCAGCCAGATCAGGACGACCAGGATGGCCGCGACCAGGGCCACCACCAGCGCGCGCAGGGCACGGGCAGCCGTCGGCGGCAGCGACTGGCCCAGGGTCTCGATGGCGATGTGCCCGCCCACCCGCAACGCGGGGCCGGCGCCCAGGAAGGCGGCCCAGATCATCATGTAGCGGGTCGCCTCCTCCACCCAGGGGAAGGAGTGGCTGAAGACGTAGCGCGCGAAAACGTTCACGATCACCAGGGCCGACATGACCGCCAGCAGGGCGATCAGCGCCCACCGGTTGGCAAACACCAGCGCGGCGTCGCATCGCTGGAGCAGGTTGCGCGGCGGAGACTCGCTCATGGCCGGCAATCGTATCTGAGATATTAGATATTTGATGCAGGGAAACCCTATACTTGCCGCATGACCACCGAGGCCCTGCCGCTGGAACGACCGCAGTTGCTCACCGACATGGTGTGCGACCGCCTGCGCCAGGCCATCTTCCACGGCGAGCTCAAGCTCGGGGAGCAGGTCTCGGAGGTGCAGCTGGCCAATTGGCTGGGCGTGAGCAAGACGCCGGTGCGCGAGTCGCTGCTGCGCCTGAAGGCCGAGGGCCTGGTGGACATCCAGCCGCAGCGCGGCACCCTCGTCTTCCAGCTGGACGCGCAGCAGGTGGCGCAGCTGTGCCAGTACCGCGCGATGGTCGAGACCGCGGCCCTGCGTTCAGCCATGGCCCGCCACCGCAGCGCCCTGCTGACCGGCATGCAGGCCTGCGTCGAGGCCATGCGCGATGCCGAGCGGGCCGGCGACCTGGCGGCCCTGTCCCGGATCGACATGGAGTTTCACCACCAGTTCTTCCTGCACTGCGATGACCCCTACCTGCGCTCGGGCTACGCCGTGATCCGTTCGCAGCTGGTGGCCCTGCGCCATCGCGCGCCGATCGCCAACGCGGTGGGAAGCCACCAGGTGCTGGTCGATGCAGTCGAGGCCGACGCGGTGGAGCGCGCCTGCGAGCTGCTGCGGGCGCACGTCCTCGAAAACGAGGCGCGCTACCGCGCGGCCTGCGCCGTCAATTGAGGAACAGCGTCGTGGCGGTACCCGTCAAACGTATCGCCCTGGGCCTGCTGGCTGCAGTGATGCTGGCCGCTGGCATCGGCTGGTTCAGCCTGGACAAGGAAACCCGCGGCCTGCTGGCCACCTTTCCCACCAACCGCGACCTGCTCTTTTGGTCGCAGCCCCAGCGCGACGCGGCCTTCCGCGCCCTGGACCGCCTGCCGGTACTGGCCAAGGCGCGGCCCGTTCCCGCAGGCCCCACGGCCTCGCCGTTGCCGCCGGGTCCGCCGCTGCCCACGTCGGTGGACGTGGACGCCTTCATGGCCGGCCAGCGCGCCGCCGCCGTGGTGATCCTGCACCGGGGTCAGCTGCGGCTGGAGCGCTATGGCCTGGACTTCGACGCGCAGGGACGCTGGACCAGTTTCTCGGTGGCCAAGTCGGTCACCGCCACGCTGGTGGGCGCTGCCTTGAAAGACGGGCATATCCGCAGCATGGAGGACAAGGTCAGCGACTACCTCCCGCAGATGAAGGGGTCGGCCTATGACGACGTGACGATCCGCCAGCTCCTGACCATGACCTCGGGCGTGCGCTGGAACGAGGACTACGGCGACCCGAACTCCGACGTGGCGAAATTCAACAACCACAAGCCCGAGGAGGGTGTGGACGCCATCGTGAGCTACCTGCGCCGCCTGCCCCGCGAGGCCCCGGCGGGCACGCGCTGGCACTACAGCACCGGCGAGACCAACCTGGTGGGCGTCCTGCTGGCGCAGGCCACGAAAAAACCGCTGGCCACCTACCTGTCCGAAAAGATCTGGGGGCCCGCGGGCATGGAGCAGTCGGCCACCTGGATCCTGAGCAAGTCAGGGCAAGAGATCAGCGGCTGCTGCCTGCAGGCTGCGGCGCGGGACTACGCACGCTTCGGGCAGTTCATCCTCTCGGGAGCCCGGGTGAACGGGGTGTCGATCGTGCCCGAGGGCTGGCTGGAACAGGCCACGCGCACGCAGGTGGGCATCGGCCCGCCAGGCCTGGGCTACGGCTACCAGTGGTGGACGCAGGCCGACGGCACCTTCCACGCCCGCGGCATCTTCGGGCAGGCGATCTACCTGGATACCGCACGCGAGCTGGTGATCGTCGTCAACGGAAACTGGGCGGGCGGCGCGCGCGATCCTGCGGCGACGCAGGCACGCAGCGACTTCGTGCGCGGCGTGCAGCAGGCGCTTGACGCTGAGGCGAGAGCCAGCGGCGCTGCGACACCACGCAGCGAGCAAGTACGCGCGATCAGCGCAGCCAAGCCTTGATGCGCGAGGCCAGCACCGCGCGGCTGATGCCATAGCGGTCATGCAGCGTGGGCAGCGCGCCGGCGTCCAGGAAGGCATCCGGCAGGCCCGCCAAGCGAAAGCCCGCCGGCTGCACACCCGCTTGCAGCAGCGCGCTGGCCACCGCCTCGCCCAGTCCGCCCACCACCGAGTGGTTCTCGGCCACCACTACCAGGCGCGGCTTGGCGCGCACGGCGGCCACGAGGGTCTCGACATCCAGCGGCTTGATCGTGGGGCAATGCAGCACCGCGACGCCCACCTGGTCCTTCGCCAGGTCCTGCGCCACCTCCAGTGCGCGCATCGTGAGCAGGCCGCTGGAAATCACCAGCACCTCGTTGCCCTCGCGCAGCATCTTGGCCTTGCCCAGCTCGAAGCGGTAGCCCTGGATCTCGTCCAGCACCATCGGCACGAT
>CAZUKC010000008.1:9891-17719 GCA_964620375.1 uncultured Ramlibacter sp.
TGCCGCGCAAGAGGCGCATGTAGACCGGGCCCGGGTGCGCCGCGATCTGCGGCACGGCCTGTTCGATGTCCAGCGCGTCGCACGGATCGACGATGGTCAGGCCCGGGATGCCGCGCATCATGGCCAGGTCCTCGGTGGCCTGGTGGCTCGGGCCGTAGCCGGTGGTCAGGCCCGGGAGCGCGCAGCAGATCTTGACGTTGAGGCTTTCCTCGGCGATCACCTGGTGGATGAAGTCGTAGGCGCGGCGCGTGCCGAAGACGGCATAGGTCGTCGCGAACGGCACCAGCCCCGTCTTGGCCATGCCGCCCGCCGCGCCCATGAGCAACTGTTCGGCCATCCCCATCTGGTAGAAGCGCTCGGGGTAGGCCTGCGCAAACAGGTGCAGGTCGGTGTACTTGGCCAGGTCGGCGGACAGGCCCACCACCTCGGGATGCGTGGCGGCGTATTCCACCAGCGCCTTGCCGAAAGGCGCGGCCTTCACCCGCTGCCCCTCGGAGGCGATCGAGGCGATCATGGCCGAGGTCGTCAGCCGGGGTTTCTTGTCGGTCACGGCGTTCATGTCGGTTTTCCTCAGGGACGCTGGGCGTCCAGTACGTCCAGCGCCTGCTGCCACTCGGGCGGGTCCACGCGGATGAAATGGTTCTTCTCGCGCGCCTCCAGAAAGGGCACGCCCTTGCCCATGAGGGTGTCGCACAGGATCACGCGGGGTTTGGCGTCGGGCAGCTGGCGCGCGGTGTCAAAGGCGCGCAGCACCGCCGGCAGGTGATTGCCGTCCACGCGCTGCACGTGCCAGCCAAAGGCCGCCCATTTGTCAGCCAGGGGCTCGAAGCCCATGACCTGGGTGGAGGCACCGTCGGCCTGCTGGTTGTTGATGTCGACGATGCAGATCAGGTTGCCCAGGCCGTGGTGGGCGGCGGACATGGCGGCCTCCCAGGTTGAGCCTTCGTCGAGCTCGCCGTCCGACATGGAGTTGTAGACGAAGGCCGGGTTCTTCTGATGGCGCAGCCCCAGGGCGATGCCCACCGCGATCGGCAGGCCCTGACCCAGGGATCCGCCGGAGATTTCCATGCCCGGGGTGTAGGTGGCCATGCCGGACATGGGCAGGCGGCTGTCGTCGCTGCCATAGGTCTCGAGCTCGGACTCGGGAATGACGCCCGCCTCGATCAGCGCCGCGTAGTGGGCGATGGCGTAGTGGCCGTGCGAGAGCAGGAAGCGGTCACGGCCTTCCCACTGCGGGTCCTCGGGCCTGAAATTCAGTGCGTGGCCGTAGGCCACAGCCAGCACGTCGGCATAGCCCAGGGCCTGGCCCACATAGCCCTGGCCCTGCACCTCGCCCATGCGCACCGCCAGACGACGGATGCGCCAGGCGTATCGGGCAAGCTCGGACAGGGTGTCCTGTGAGGTCATCGGGTTCTCCGGAAGATAGCGGTCGGGTTCACTTGAAGATCAGCGCCGGGACGTAGGACACCAGCATCAGCACGCCGAAGGCCACCAGGTAGAAGGGACCGAGCTCGCGCACGGTCGCCCCCACCTTCACCCGGGCCAGCGAGCTGGTGATGAACAGCGTCGTGCCCACCGGCGGCGTGTACAGGCCGATGGCCAGGTTCACCGTCATCATGATTCCCAGCTGCACCAGGTCCATGCCGATCGAGTTGGCCAGGGGCACGAACACCGGCGTGAGCAGCAGCACCGCCGCGGGCAGGTCGATGAACATGCCGCACACCAGCATCAGCAGGTTCATCAGCAGGATCACGCTCCAGCCGCTGGAGAGATTCTCCTTGGCCCAGGCCACCACACCGTCAGGCATGCGGTCGAAGGTGAGGAGCCAGCCAATGGCAGCCGACGCCATGATCACCAGCAGCACCACTCCGGTGGCCAGGCCAGCCTGCACCACGCACTGGTGCAGGCGCTTGAAGCCCAGATCGCGATACACCACCGCGGACACCACGCCGGCGTACAGCGTGGACAACACCGCCACCTCGGTGGGCGTGGCCACGCCAAAGCGCAGGAAGACCACGATCAGCACCGGCAGCACCAGCGCGGGGGAGGCGTACAGCAGCTGAATGCGGAACACCGCCCAGTTCATCGGGGTGGTGTCGCGCGGGAAGTTACGCCGGCGGCCCACCCACCAGCACACCGCCATGAAGCCCACACACATCATCAGGCCCGGCAGGATCCCCGCCACGAACAGCGCCGCCACCGAGGTGTTGCTCGAGAGGGCGAACAGGATCATGGGAATGGAGGGCGGGATCAGGATGTCGATGGTCGCGGCCGACGCCAGCGTGGCCGCCGAAAACGCCGGCGGGTAGCCCAGACGCTTCTGCCAAGGAATCAGCAGCGAGCCGATGGCCGAGGCATCGGCTACCGCCGAACCCGAGACGCCTCCAAAAATGGTGGACGACACCACACCCACCTGACCGGGGCCGCCGTGAAAGCGACCGATGAGGCTGGACAGCACACCGATCAGGGCCTCACCAAGCTTGCCGCCCATCATCAGCGAGCCGGTAAGCATGAAGAAGGGAATCGCGATCAGCGGAAAGCTCTGGACCTGCGCCACCATCTGCTGCACCAGCAGGTCCAGG
Source organism: uncultured Ramlibacter sp. (assembly GCA_964620375.1). Lineage (GTDB taxonomy): Bacteria > Pseudomonadota > Gammaproteobacteria > Burkholderiales > Burkholderiaceae_C > Ramlibacter. Next base: position 12,474 of record CAZUKC010000008.1, read on the forward strand.
GGCACACGGTCCGAAGTAGCGGCGGCCGCCATGGCGGCGACCAGCAGGGCGTGGGCGATGGGCACCGCGATCACCGCGGTGGCCAGGAAGACAAGGAGGATCAGACTGGTCACGGGCAGGCCCTCCTTACCAGTGCGCCGCGGGCGCGCCTGCGTCGGTTTGCAGACCGCGCTGGCGCAGGGCGCGCCATCCCGAGAGCAACGCCAGGGCCGCCAGCATGCCCATGCCCACCATCACACAGGCGTATGTCACCGAGCCCGGGATCTGCAGGATCGGGGACTTCTCGTCGTGCACGATCTCCAGCATGCGCCAGGTGGCCACAGCGAGCGTGGCGTAGAGGGCCGCCACCAGCAACCAGCCTGCCACCGCTGTGAACCGCTGCCCGGTCTCTGGCAGCTTGTCCATCAGAAAGCTGGTGGTGATATGCGCGCCCCGCTGCGCGGCCAGCACCACACCCGACATGACCAGCCAGGGAAACAGCAGCTCGGGCACTTCGTTCGCCCATTGCAGGCTCGCGCCCGTGGCGTAACGCAAGGTGGTGTTGACCACCAGGATCAGGAAGATCACCGTGGTGCTGACCCAGAGCAGCGCGTAGCACAAGCCCTGGATGGCCCGTTCGAGGAAGGTCATGGGGAAAGCTCCCGCCCGCACGCACGCGGCGTGCGGGCTGATTGGACGCGGGAAGGCGGTATCAGCGGGTGGCCGCGATCACCTTACGCAGGTAAGGCCCGATGGGGGTGGCCAGCCACTTGTCGTCGACATTGCTGGTCGCACGGGCGAAGGGGGCCTTGTCCACGGTGTTGATCTGCACGCCACGGGCCCGCAGGTCCACCAGCAGCTTGTCATCGCTCTCCTTGGACAGCTTGCGCTGCAGCTGGGTCGCCTCGGCAGCGGCCTCCTGCAGGATCTTGCGGTCGGCGTCGCTCAGACGGTCCCAGGTGCGCTTGCTCATTAGCAGAGGCGTCATCTCGTACTTGTGGCCGGTCAGGGAGATGAACTTGTTCACCTCATAGAGCTTGCTGGCGTGGATGTTCATCAGCGGGTTCTCCTGGCCGTCCACCACGCCCTGCTGCAGCGCGACGTACAGCTCGGCGAAGCGGATCTGCTGGGCCTCGGCGCCCAGGGCCTGCATGATGTCCACGGTCACGGCATCCGGCGGGGTGCGCATCTTCAGACCCTTGAGGTCCTCGGGCTTGGCCAGCGGCCGCTTGCTGTTGCTCATATGGCGGATGCCGTTGTCCCAGTAGCCCAGCACGACCAGGCCCTTCTCGGCGGACTTGTCGGCCAGTTCCTTGCCCAGCGGGCCGTCCAGGATCCGCCAGGCCTGCTCGAGGCTGCTGAACAGGAACGGCATGCCGAAGGCGGCGTACTCGGGGACGGCGTTCGCCACAGCGCCTTGCGAGTTGGCGCTCATGTCCAGCGCGCCGGTGCGCAGGGCGGTCACCATGGCAGCGTCGTCACCCAACTGGGCCGAGGGCGCCACCTGGATCTCGATACGGCCATTGGACTTGGCCTTGGCCACTTCGGCCATCTTCACCGCCGCCTCGTGGCGCGGGTTACCCGGTGCAGCGCCGTGGCCCAGCGTGAGCTTGACGGCTTGCGCGCTGGCCAGGCCGGTGGCGGCCATCAGGGCAGCCGCCAGTACGGTGCGGCGGATCAAGGAAATGCGTTTCATGGTCGTGTCTCCTGTGTTGTGGTTGGAAAGCCGTGAAGGGGAACTCAGTGGATCAACATGCCGCCGTTCACGTCGAGCGTGACGCCGGTGCAGTACTTGGACAGGTCGCTGGCGAGGAAGACCACGCAGCCGGCCACGTCGTTGGGCTCGCCGATGCGGGCCAGGGGAATGCCGTCGAGGATGGCCTGATGCTTGTCGGCGGGGATCTTGCCCTTGTTGATATCGGTGGCGATCAGGCCCGGCGTCACGCAGTTCACGCGGATGTTGCTGCCGCCGTACTCGCGCGCCATGGCGCGGGCCAGGCCGAGCACGCCCGCCTTCGCCGCCGAGTAGTGCGGCCCGCCCAGGATGCCGCCACCACGCTGCGCCGACACCGAGGAGATGCAGACGATCGAGCCGCTTTTCTGCTCCAGCATCGTGGGCAGCACGGCCTGCGATGCGTACAGCGTGCCGCGCAGGCTCACGTCCAGGATGCGGTCGTAGTCGGCGCCGGTGATGTCCAGGAACTTGACGGGCTGGGTCACGCCGGCGTTGTTCACCAGGATGTCGATGCGGCCGTACTTCGCCTTGATCTTCGCGGCGGCGGCTTCGCAGGAGGCCTTGTCCGTCACGTTGGCCACCAGGCCCAGATGCTCGGCGCCTAGCTGGGCCGCAGCGGCCTGCGGGTTGGCGGGCTCCAGGTCGAGGATCACCACCTTGGCGCCCTGCGCCACCATCATCTTGGCGGTGGCAAAGCCCAGGCCATTGAGCCCGGCGCCTCCGGTGATGACCGCCACCTTGTCCTTGAGCAGCATGCGTGTCTCCTTCTCGTGTGCACTGCGTGATTGAGTGGCGCGATTCTGTGGAGCACGAAGGCTGACGACAAACGATATAAACTCAACCGCGATTTAGTTTTATTCATGTTGCGGCGCAGCGATTCAATTTACTTCAAGCCATGATCCCGCCCCTGGCCGCCCTGCAGGCCTTCGAGACCATCGCCCGGCGCAAGAGCTTTTCGCTGGCGGCCGAGGAGCTGCACCTCACCCCCTCGGCGGTCAGCCACCAGGTGGCCAAGCTCGAGAGCCTGCTGAACGTACGCCTGTTCGAGCGCTCGGCGCGCGGTGTGGAGCTGACGCCGGCGGGGCAGCAGTACCTGCAGCGCGTGGCCAGCGCCCTGGGCGCGATCCACACCGCCACCGAGGACCTGCGCCACGGTGTGCAGGACACCCTGTATGTGCACTCCAGTCCCAGCTTCGCCAGCCTCTGGCTGATGCCGCGCATCGCCCGCTTCGCGCAGCGGCACCCCGGCATCTCGCTGGTGCTGTCAGCGTCGCATGTGCACTCGGACTTCCAACTCGGGCAGATGGACATCGACATCCGCTACGGCCTGCCCACCTGGCCCCACCTGGAGGTCGAACCGATCTACACCGAGAAGATCCTGCCCCTGGCCAGCCCGGAGTTCATTCGCCACCACGCGCTGCACGCCCCACAGGACCTGCTGCGCGTGCCCCTGATCCAGTCCAGCGTGAGCGTGGTGCAGTGGTCCGACTGGTTCGGCCGCTTCTGCGCCGACGAGCGCCCCGAGCGCATGGGCCTGCGCTTTGACCGGGCGATGATGAGCCTGGACGCTGCGGTGCAGAAACTGGGGGTGGCGCTGGAGAGCGCGAGCATCGGCCAGTCCATGATCGACAGCGGCAAGCTGCAGCCCGTCTTCGACGAGGGCATGCACGTCCCGGTGCAGGCGCACTTCATGGTCTATCCCGCGCGTCATGCCTCGCGCCCCGAGGTGCGGGCCTTCCTAGACTGGCTGCGCGAGGAGGCGCAGCCGACCGCACCAGCCCGAAGTTGAGCCCCGTTCATCTGAGGCTGAAATTTCTTCGCTTGTCCCGAGCCCGGGCCGCCGTAAGAATCGCGGCGCCGGGCGTGATGCGACGCGCCTGCGGCCTCAGCCCCTGCAACACGCGCCCTCTGGGCCCGAACGATCCATGACCCCGCATCCCCAGCAAGCCCTCGCCCACGCCATCCGCTTTCTCTCGATCGACGCCATCGTGCAGGCCCAGGAGGGCCACCAGGGCGTGCCGCTGGGGATGGCCGAGATCGCCACCGCGCTGTACACGCGCCACCTGAAGTTCAACCCGCAGGACGCGGGCTGGTTCGACCGCGACCGGGTGGTGCTGTCCAACGGTCACGGCTCCATGCTGATGTACGCCCTGCTGCACCTGACCGGCTACCCGCAGTTTCCGATCGAGGAGATCCGCCGCTTTCGCGAGCTGGGCTCGGTCTGTGAGGGCCACCCGGAGCGTCCGCACGGAGCGGCCAACGGCATCGAAGTCACCACCGGCCCTCTGGGCCAGGGGATCGCGAACGCCTTCGGCATGGCGGTGGCCGAGGCCTACCTGAACGCCCGCTTCGGCAGCGGGCTGGTGGACCACCATACGTATGCCTTCGTAGGCGACGGCTGCCTGCAGGAAGGTGTGGGCCAGGAAATGATTTCGCTGGCCGGCCACCTGCGTCTGGGCAAGCTGGTCCTCTTGTGGGACGACAACCGCATCACCGACGACGGCAGCACCGAGCTGTCCATCAGCGAGGACGTGGCGCAGCGCTTTCGCGTGGCGCAGTGGCATGTGGTGGAAGTCGACGGCCATGACATGGAGGCGGTATCGGCGGCGCTGGGCGCGGCGCGCCAGGACCCGCGCCCGTCTCTCATCGCCTGCCGCACGGTCATCGCCCGGGGTATCGCGCGCCTGCAGGGGCAGCGAGGCGGGCACAGCGGTCGGCTGTTCCTCGAGGACGCGCAGGCGGCACGCGAACTCCTGGGGTGGACGCATGGCCCCTTCGAAGTGCCGGCCGACGTTGCGCGGGCCTGGCGCGCCGCGAGCGAGCGCAGTCCCGAGGCGTACCGGGCGTGGCAGGATCGCGTCGCCGCCCTGCCCGTTGACGAACGCGTGGAATTCGAGCGCGTGATGCGCGGGGATCTGCCCGCCGGCTGGCAGCAGGTGCTGCAGACCTATAAGCAGGAGGCGCTGGAGGCGCCGCCGGCCGCCAGCGGCATCTTCATCTCCGCAGAGATCAACGACCGGCTCACGCCGGTGCTGCCCGAGCGCATGGTGGGCTGCGCCGACCTGGAAGCGCCCACCAGCCACAAGCGCAGCCTCGCGGCGTTCACCGCCGCTGACCGCGCCGGAGCCTATGTGCATTGCGGCGTGCGCGAGCACGTGATGGGCGCAATGGCCAACGGCATGGCCGCCCACGGCGGCATCCTGCCGCTGACGGTGACCTACTTGGCCTTTGCCGACTACGAGCGTCCGGCCATGCGTATGGCCGCCCTCATGGGCCTGCCGGTCAAGTTCGTCTTCAGCCACGACTCCATTGGCATCGGCAAGAACGGGCCAACGCACCAGCCGGTGGAGATCCTGGCCTCACTGCGCGCCATGCCGAATATGTGGGTGATGCGTCCTGCGGACGCGGTGGAAGCTGCCGAGTGCTGGTCGCTCGCCTTACAGCACCGCGAAGGGCCGGTGAGCCTGGTCTTCGCGCGGCAGGCTCTGCCCCGGGTCCGCACCACGCATCACGAAGAGAACCTGTGCGCGCG
>CAZUKC010000008.1:17819-19468 GCA_964620375.1 uncultured Ramlibacter sp.
GGGCTTCGGGGCCAGCGGGCCGGGGGACGCGCTGTACAAGTTGTTCAACATCACGCCGCAGGCGGTGGTGGGCGAGGTGCTGAAGCGGCTGGGGTGAGGAAGTGCGAGGCTGCACGCGTTTGACAGCCTTTAAAAAGCACATGAAAATGCACTAAACTTTGCATCAAAATTTCATGACTGCTACCCACGCCATCTATGCGCGCACGACGGTCAGCATGACCGATCTGCGCCGCAACCCCAGCGGCATCCTAGAAGATGCCGGCGACCGACCGGTGGCCGTGCTCAATCACAACAAACCGACGGCCTATCTGCTCTCGGCCAAGGCCTATGAGGCCCTGCTGGAGCGCCTGGAAGATGCCGAGCTGACCCAGGTGGTCAAGCGGCGCCAGGGCGGCAAACGGGTCAAGGTGAAGCTTGAGGACCTATGAGCTGGAGTTTCACGAGCTCGCACTGAAGGAATGGCGCAAGCTCGATGGGTCCATCCAGGCCCAATTCAAGAAGCAACTGACCAGGCGTCTGCAGGCACCGCACGTCGCCTCGGCCAGGCTGCATGGCAGCCTGAAGGACACCTACAAGATCAAGCTGCGCGATGCCGGGTATCGACTGGTCTATGAAGTGATCGACCGGCGGCTGGTCGTCGTGGTGATCGCCGTGGGGCGGCGCGACCACGACACGGTCTACCTTCAGGCGGCCGGGCGTTCCCGGGGGCCTTGAGTCCGCTCTGTCCCGTCCCGGTAGCATTGCGGGTTATCCGTAGCCGTCACGGCTGCCCCACCCCCATGCCCCAGCCTCCCGCCCCCACCGCCAGCGACTTCATCGCCCAGGGCCACACGCCCATGATGGCCCAGTACCTGGCGATCAAGGCTGAATTCCCCGAGACGCTGGTGTTCTATCGCATGGGGGATTTCTACGAGCTCTTTTTCGCCGACGCCGAGAAGGCCGCCCGCCTGATCGACATCACTCTCACCCGCCGCGGCCAGTCGGCGGGCGAGCCGGTGGTCATGGCGGGCGTGCCCTTTCATTCGGTGGAGACCTACCTGGCCCGCCTGATCAAGCTGGGCGAGTCGGTCGCCATCTGCGAGCAGGTGGGTGAAGTGGGCGCTGGCAAGGGGCCGGTGGAGCGCAAGGTGGTGCGTGTGGTCACCCCCGGCACCCTGACCGACACCGAACTCCTGAACGACAAGTCCGAGGCCATGCTGCTCTCGGTGCACCAGGGCGCGCGCCACCGCCTGGGCCTGGCCTGGCTGTCCGTCACCCAGGGCGCACTGCAACTGGCCGAATGCGACGCGGGCGAGCTCGAAGCCTGGATCGCGCGCATCGCACCCACCGAGCTGGTGTACAGCGCCGACGCCACGCCCGCCTTCGAGCAGCGCCTGAAGGCCGTGCGCACCGTCACCGGCGCCCTCTCGCTCACGCTGCGCCCCGCCTTCCAGTTCGACGCCGGTCTGGGCCAGCGCAAGCTGCTGGAGCAGCTGCAGGTCGCCAGCCTGGGCGCCTGGGACGCGCAGGACCTGACCGAGGCCCAGGCTGCCGCCGCCGCCCTCCTGGCCTATGCCGAACACACCCAGGGCCGCGCCCTCACCCATGTGCGCACCCTGCAGGTGCAGCGTGGCGACGACCTGATCGACCTGCCCCTGGCCACGCGCCGC
>CAZUKC010000009.1:0-19461 GCA_964620375.1 uncultured Ramlibacter sp.
CGGTCTCGAGGATGTCGATCACCGTGGGCAGCATCTTCTTGGTCAGCGTGAAGGTGGAGTCGTGCTTGGGGTCGCACCCAATCTGCAGCACGCGCTTGCCCATGTGCGAGAAGGCGGCCGAGAGGTTGGACGAGGTCGTGCTCTTGCCGATGCCGCCCTTGCCGTAGATGGCGAAGACCTTGGCATTGCCGATCTTCACGCTCGGGTCCAGCTGCACCTGCACGCTGCCCTCGCCGTCGGGGCGGCCGCCACGGCCAATGTTGGAAACGGGAACAGAGGTCACGGTCATGTGGGGCTTTCTTCGTAAATGCCTTCGAGCCGGTCTTCCAGCTCTTCGCCGGCGCGTTTGAGCGCTTCCAGCACGCTGGCATCGGGTTGCCAGTACTTGCGTTCGGTTGCCTCCAGGAGGCGGTTGGCCACGCGCGCGACGGCGGTGGGATTCAGTTTGGCCAGGCGCTCGCGCATAGCCGGGTCCAGCACGAAGGTCTCGGTCAGTTGCTGGTAAACCCAGGGCTGTACCTGGCCGGTGGTGGCCGACCAGCCCAAGGTGTTGGTCACGTGCGTCTCGATCTGGCGAACGCCCTCGTAGCCGTGTTCCAGCAGGCCCTCGTACCACTTGGGATTGAGCATGCGGGTGCGTGTTTCCAGCGCCACCTGCTCGGTGAGCGTGCGCACCGTACCACCGCCGTTGGCATCGCGGGTCTGGTCACCGATGTACACCGGGGCGGTGTCGGCCTCGGGACCCTTGGCGCGCGCGATGGCGCGGCTGATGCCGCCCAGCGTATCGAAGTAGGTGTCCACCGTGGTCACGCCCAGTTCCACCGATTCGAGGTTCTGGTAGGCCAGTTGCACGCCCGCCAGCACGCTGTTCAAGAGCTGTGCCTGCTGCACCGGACGGCCGCTGCGGCCATAGGCGAAGCCCTTGCGGCGGCTGTAGGTCTCGGCCAGTTCGTCGTTGTCTTCCCAGCGGCTGTTGTCCACCAGGCTGTTCACGTTGGCGCCGTAGGCGCCCTCCGCGTTGCCGAAGACGCGCAACGAGGCCGTCTCGAGGTCGCCGCCGTGTTCGGCCTGATAGGCCAGGGCGTGCTTGCGGATGAAGTTCTGTTCGACCGGCTCCTCGGCGCTGGCCGCCAGGAAGGCGGCCTCGGCCAGCAGCTTGATCTGCAGCGGCAGCAGGTCACGAAAGATCCCCGAGAGGGTGATCACCACGTCGATGCGTGGGCGGCCCAGGTCGGCCAGCGGCATCAGCTCGGCGCCCGCCAGCCGTCCGTAACTGTCAAAGCGCGGCTTGGCGCCCATGAGCGCCAGTGCCTGCGCGATCGGGCCGCCTTCGCTTTTCAGGTTGTCGGTGCCCCACAGGACCATCGCGATGGATTCGGGGAAGGCGTGGCCGTCTTGTGCGTGCTTGTGCAGCAGGCGCTCGGCCTGGCGCGCGCCGTCCTTGACCGCGAAGGCGCTGGGGATGCGGAAGGGGTCAAAGCCGTGCAGGTTACGGCCGGTGGGCAGCACCGCGGGTGTGCGCAGGAGGTCACCGCCGGGTGCGGGCCGCAGGAAGCGGCCGTCGAGCGCACGCAGCAGGCCGCGGATCTCGTGGTCTTGATCGAGCAGGGCGTTGGTCTGCACCAGCTCGCGCAGGACCGGTCGCAGGGCCTCGGGGTCGGCGGGGCCCTCGGGAGGGTCGTCGCGCAGGCCCCCGTGCTGGGCCAGGGCGTCATCGGCCGACGCGCCGCGCACGATGGCCTCGATCATCGCGCGCACCGGCTTCACGCCATGCCCGGCTTCCGCGCAGGCGAGCAGCAAGTCTGCGCGCTGTTCGGGGGTATGGGCCTGGCCCACCACATGCAGGCCGTGGGGGATCAGCGTGTATTCGAGTTCGAGCAGCTTGCCGGTGAGGGCGTTGATCGCGCCGTCGGCATCCGTCCATGCGGGCTCGGTCGCGGCGAGCTCGAGCAGGGCGGCCTGCGCCTGGATGCTGACCACGAGGTCGGCCCGCTCCACATCCGCCTCGGGCTCCAGCCCGCGATAGCGCTCCAGCGCCGACTTCAGGTCCACCAGTTCCTTGTACAGGCCCGCCTGGGCCACCGGCGGCGTGAGATAGCTCACGAGCGTCGCCGCGCTGCGTCGCTTGGCCAGCGTGCCTTCGGAGGGGTTGTTGGCGGCGTACAGGTACACGTTGGGCAGATCGCCGATCAGGCGGTCAGGCCAGCACTGGGCCGACAGGCCGTTCTGCTTGCCCGGCATGAATTCCAGCGCGCCGTGCGTGCCGAAATGCAGCACGGCGTCGGCGCCGAAGTCCTCGCGCAGCCAACGGTAGAACGCGGAGAAGGCATGCGTGGGCGCAAAGCCTTTCTCGAACAGCAGGCGCATCGGGTCGCCCTCGTAGCCGAAGGCGGGCTGCACGCCCACGAAGACATTGCCGAAACGTTCGCCCAGCACGAAGAGGCTGGCGCCATCGCTTTGCTGGCGCCCGGGTGCAGGGCCCCACTGCGCTTCGATTTCGGCCAGGTGCTTCTCGCGTCGCACATGGTCGTCGGTGGAGATGCGTACGTGCACGTTGGCGTCGGCGCCGAAGCGCTCGGCGTTGCCCTTGGTGATGCGGGTGCGCAGTTCGTCCACGCTGGCCGGCAGGTCTACGCTGTAACCCTCGCGCTGCATCGCGGCGAGCGTGTTGTACAGCGATTCGAACACCGCCAGGAAGGCGGCGGTACCGATGTTTCCGGCGTTGGGCGGGAAGCTGAAGATCACCACGCCGACCTTGCGCGCGGCGCGTTCGCTGCGGCGCAGGTCGACCAGGCGGCCCACGCGTCGGGCCAGCATGTCGGCGCGGTCCATGCAGCTTTGCATGTCGTGCGCGTCGCTGTCCTGGATGAAGTGGCAGCCATGCGCGCAGCCGGTGCACGCGGTATGGGCGGCGCTGCCGCGCCCGCCATAGACCATGGAGCCGGTGGCGCCGTCCAGCTCGGGGATGGCGACCATCATCGTCGCCTCCACCGGCAGCAGGCCGCGGGCCGAGGCGCCCCACTGGTCCAGGGTCTGGAATTCCACCGGGGTCACGGCCAGATACGGCACGTCCAGCGTGGCCAGCACTTCTTCGGCGGCACGCGCGTCGTTGTAGGCGGGGCCGCCGACCAGCGAGAAGCCGGTGAGGGAGACCAGTGCGTCGATGGCCGGACGCCCGTCCTGCATGAAGAAGGATTCGACCGCGGGCCGGTTGTCCAGGCCGGTGGCAAACGCCGGAATCACGCGCAGGCCGCGGGCCTCCATGGCGGTGATCACGCCGTCGTAGTGCTTGGTGTTGCCCGCCAGCAGATAGGACCGCATCAGCAGGAGACCCACGGTGCCGCGCTTGCCGGTCGTGGCGACGCGGGGAAGTTCTTTGAGTTGGGCCGACAGGCGTGGCTCCATCGCCGGGTGGTAGACCCCCACCTCGGGGTATTCGGCGGGTGGCAGTACCGGGGCCTTGCCTCGCAGCACGGCGCGCGGGCCGTCGGCGTAGCGGTCCACCAGCAGCTGCACCATCTGCACCAGGTTGTCTTCGGACCCCGCCAGCCAGTACTGGAGGGTCAGGAAGTACGCGCGCACGTCCTGTGCGGTACCCGGGATGAAGCGCAGGATCTTGGGCAGACGCCGCAGCATCTTCATCTGCTGCGCGCCGGCGGTGGCTTTGCCGTCGGCGGGGCGATTGCTGTCGACGTTGTCGCCCTCGCGCTTGCCCCGCATGCGTTTGAGCAGGCTCATGAAGCCGCTGGCAGGCGCGCCCATGTCGAACTTGCCCATGCGCGTGAGCTTCATCACCTCGGCGGCCGACATCGCGCAGACCATGGCGTCGCAGGCTTCGCGCCGCGCCTTCAGGGCCGGCAGTACCGGCAGGAAGTGGTCCTCCATGAACAGCATGGTGACGATCACCAGGTCGCCGCGGGCGATGTCGTCCCGCGCGCGCTGCAGGGCGGCGGGGTCGTCGGCCCATTCGGCGGCGGCATGCGCTTTGAGCGTCACGCCGGGCAGGGCCTTGGCCAGGCGGCGTGCGGCGCGCTGCGCGGCACTCGCCAGATGGCTGTCCATCGTGACCAGGACCACGCGCATCGGGACGGCGCCGGCCCGGGCTTCAGCGGCTGAAGTGGGCTTTGGCATCGTAGAGGGTGTCCAGGGTGATCACGTCCAGGCCGTGCTCGCGGGCATACAGCTCGGTGTTGCGACGGGCTTTGCCGCGCACGAAGAAGGGAATCTTTTTCAGCTCGCGCTCGGCGTCGGCCTGCCAGGTCGCGACCCAGGCGGCAGCGCCAGGGTCACTCGGTGGCGTGAGGCTGATGCCGTCCAGCGCGCCGCCAGCGGGTGTCGCGGGCTCGGCGACCTCGGTGGCGGCAGGGGCCGTGTCCACTGCCGCGGCCTGCGGCATGCGCCGCACGCCGCCCAGGTGCGAAGGCGCGGCGTCCTCGTGGAATTCGCTGTCGCCGCGGAACATCCCGATCAGGTGTTCCTCCAGGCCCATCATCAGCGGGTGCACCCAGGTGTCGAACAGCACGCAGGCGCCTTCAAAGCCCATTTGCGGTGAATAGCGTGCGGGGAAGTCCTGCACGTGCACCGGTGCCGAGATCACCGCGCAGGGGATGCCCGCGCGCTTGGCGATGTGGCGCTCCATCTGCGTGCCCAGCACCAGCTCGGGCTGCGCGGCGAGGATGCGTTCTTCCACTTCCAGGTAGTCGTCGGTGATCAGCGGCTCGACGTCGTACAGCTTGGCCGCTTCGCGGATCTCGCGGGCGAACTCGCGGCTGTAGGTGCCCAGGCCCACCACGGTGAAGCCCATTTCCTGCGTGGCCACGCGCGCGGCGGCCACCGCATGGGTGGCGTCGCCGAAGATGAAGACGCGCTTGCCGGTGAGGTAGGTGGAGTCCACCGAGCGCGCGTACCAGCGTGCGCGCGAGGCGGTGCGCGCCAGCAGAGGCTCGGCGTCCAGGCCGGCCAATTGCGCCACCTCGCGGATGAAGTCCTGCGTGGCGTTCACCCCGATCGGCACCGTGCGCGTGAACGGCTGTCCGAACGTGCGGTGCAGCCAGCCCGCCGCCACCGAGGCGATCTCGGGGTACAGCACCACGTTGAACTCCGCGTCCTGCAGCCGGCCGATATCGGCGGGCGTGGCGTCCAGCGGTGCGATCACGTTCACCTCGACACCGATCTCGTCCAGCAGCGCGCAGATCTCGCGCAGGTCGTCGCGGTGCCGATAGCCCAGGGCCGTGGGCCCCAGCACGTTGCAGCGGGGACGGCCGTTTGCGGGTGCGCGTTCGCGCTTGGCGCCGGCCAGTGCCCGCACCAGCTGGTAGAAGGTCTCGGACGCGCCCCAGTTTTCCTTGCGTTGGTAGGAGGGCAACTCCAGGGCCACCACCGGGACGGGCAGGTCCAACGCGCGCGCCAGGCCGCCCGGGTCGTCCTGGATCAATTCGGCGGTGCACGAGGCCCCCACCAGCATGGCCGCAGGCTGGAAGCGCGCATGCGCCTCGCGTGCCGCAGTCTTGAACAGTTCGGCCGTGTCGCCGCCCAGGTCGCGCGCCTGGAAGGTGGTGTAGGTCACGGGCGGGCGCCGCGGCAGCCGCTCGATCATCGTGAACAGCAGGTCGGCGTAGGTGTCCCCCTGCGGCGCGTGCAACACGTAGTGCACGTCCTTCATCGCGGTGGCCACCCGCATCGCGCCGACGTGGGGCGGTCCTTCGTAGGTCCAGAGGGTCAGTTGCATGCTGCGTGTCCCCCGGCGTCAGGCCGCCAGCTTCAGCCGACGCGTGAGCGGTCGCGTGAACAGTTCGGCGAGGTCCGCCGCCTGGTCAAAGCCCTGGATCGGCGTGAACACGAGTTCGATCGCCCACTTGGTGGTCAGGCCCTGCGCCTCCAGCGGGTTGGCCAGCCCCAGCCCGCACACCACGAGGTCGGGTTGCGCGGCGCGGCAGCGGTCCAGCTGGTTCTCCACGTGCTGGCCTTCGGCCAGCTGCGTGCCGGCGGGCAGCATCGCCAGTTCCTCGGCCAGGTGCTGGCGGTGCAGGTAGGGCGTGGCCACCTCCAGCAGCTGCATGCCCATCTCGCGCGAGAGGAAGCGCGCCAACGGCACTTCCAGCTGCGAATCCGGGAAGAAGAAGATGCGCTTGCCCTCCAGCTGCACGCGCTGGCGGGCCAGGGCGGCGCCAGCGCGCTCGCGGGCGCCGCGGGTCACTTCGTCCAGCCGCGCGCGCGACACGCCGAAGGCGTCGCACGCCGCGGCCAGCCAGGCCATCGTGCCCTCGACGCCCAGCGGAAAAGGCGCGGGCAGGCGTGTCGCGCCGCGCGATTCGAGCGCGCGTGCGGTGTCTCCCAGGAAAGGTTGCGCCAGGAGATAGCGGGTGTTCGGTCCGATCGGCGGCAGGGCGTTGGCCTGGCGTGGCGGGAAGAAGCGTGTGGGAATGCCCAGTTGCTCGAATACGCGCGCGAACTGGTCCTCCACCACGTCGGCCAGCGTCCCCACCACCATCAGCTCGGGCGTGGCGCCGGCGGGCGAAGTGGGCAATTCGGGCGCCAGCGAGGCCAGGCAGGCGTCCTCGCCCTGGGTGAAGGTGGTCTCGATGCCGCTGCCCGAGTAATTGAGCACCCGCACGCCCGGGTGGAAACGCTGCGACAGGCGCTGCGCAGCTCTCGAAAGATCGAGCTTGATCACCTCCGACGGGCAGGACCCGACGAGGAACAGCATCTTGATGTCCGGCCGGCGCTCCAGCAGGCGCGTGACCACGCGATCGAGTTCGGTGTTGGCATCGGCCAGCCCGGCCAGGTCACGCTCGTCGATGATGGCCGTGGCAAAGCGCGGCTCGGCAAAGATCATCACGCCCGCCGCCGACTGGATCAGGTGCGCGCAGGTGCGCGAGCCCACCACCAGGAAGAAGGCGTCCTGGATCTTGCGGTGCAGCCAGATGATCCCGGTCAGACCGCAGAACACCTCGCGCTGGCCGCGTTCGCGCAGCACCGGGGCGTCGGCGCAGCCCCCAGCCTCGGCGCGGATCGGGATGACCGGGCTCATCGCGCCCCCTCCGCCACCAGAGGCCCGGCGGCCGTCTCGGCCTCCTGCAGCCGCGCCGCGCGCAGTTTCAGCAGGAACTGTGTCGCATTGACCACATAGGTCGCATAGGCCGCCAGGGCCAGCCCCATCAGGGCCCGATCGCCCAGGGCGCCGGTGGCCAGGGCGAGCAGGTAGGCCGTGTGCAGGGCGAGCACCGCCATGCTGAACACGTCTTCCCAGTAGAAGGCCGGCGCGAACAGGTAGCGCCCGAACACCACCTTCTCCCAGATGCAGCCGGTCACCATGATCAGATACAGCACGGCCGTCTTGGCCACCACCGAGGCATGGGCCCAGGCCAGATCCTCGCCCGTGGCCAGGTAGCGCACGACCAGGACCAGGCTCACCAGGAACACAACGAACTGCACGGGCGCAAGCACCCCCTGGACCAGGGTCCAGCGGGTGTTGTCCCGGCGTACGCGCTCTTCTGGGCTGTAAAGCCCGATTGACACTCTAGGAGGGGGTTGCGCCGCCGTTTGCTTTGGGTGAGCCGCCATGTCAGCTATTTAGCCCGCCGCCCGGGCATCTGTCAATCGGGATTGACGTAAATAAAAGTTGACATATGGCGGGATGGCGACGATAACCGGCCCGGAACCCTAACGGGTGGATCAGACCTTCAACCGGGTGTCCAAATTTGTAAAAACCCTGCACAATGGCAGCGCATCTCATCTGTACAGGGAGGGGCCGCAAGGGTTCTTCGATGGGATGGCTCGGTAAGAAGTGCTTGGCTGCGCACGAATGCTCCGGCTCGAACCGGGGCGCCTACGCCCCCATTCATTCGTGCGTGTAGCGAGGAGTACTCCATGACATCATCCCGACAGGCCGGCCCGCCCCACGGCCGTGACCACCCCCCCGGTCAAGGCACTGACCAGCGCCGGGCGGTGCTGTCCGCAACCCTTTCCGAGCAGATCATTCCGCGCCTGATCCAGGCGCATGCCCATGACGACAGCCCGGCGCAGGGTGCCCAGGACTACAGCGCCCTGACCGGCCGCCCGATCAGCCCTGCCGATGTCAAGGACCTGGTGCGCAGCGTCTTGCTGCCCGACGACCGGCCGGCCCGCGCCAGCGTGGAGGCCATGCGCCTGCGCGGCATCCCGGTCGAGACTCTGTACATCGACCTGCTGGCCTTGGCCGCTCGCCATCTGGGCGAGCTATGGGAAGAGGACCTGTGCAACTTTGCCGATGTCACCGTGGGGGTGGGTCGCCTGCAGCAGGCCATGCGCGACCTCAGCCCCGGGCTGGCGGTGCGCCCCCCGGCTGGCGGTCAACCCCGACGTATCCTGCTGTTGCCCAGCCCCGGCGAGCAGCACACCTTCGGCCTGGTGATGGTGGGTGAGTTCTTCCGCAGCGCCGGCTGGGATGTGGCCGGCGGTCCGGTCGCGCTAGATGCCGACCTGCTGGTGCGGCGTGAGTGGTACGACGTTGTCGGTTTCTCTCTCGCTTCGGACGTGCACCTGCCACGCCTGTCATCGGCCATTGCCACCGTGCGCAAGGCTTCCCTGAACCCCCGGATCGGGGTGATGGTGGGCGGGCCGATGTTCCTGCGGCAGGCCGGACTGGCCGCCGAGGTGGGCGCCGACGCGGTCGCCATCAACGGAAGCTTGGCCCCGGAGATCGCAGACAAATTGGTGGAAACGCGCGCGGTGCCGTGTTGAGTGGGCAAAATACGCGACGGCGTCGACGCTACGACAACCACCAGACATGACCCAGGGAGCCCAGAAATTGGATCTCGGCCGTTTTGAGTCGGCCAGCGCCCTGCTCTCGGGCCTGGAGACGGACACCATCGCAGAGATCCTGTCGGCCGCGGCCGACATCGTGCTCCTGCTGGACGCGCAAGGCCGCATCCGCGACCTGTCCCTGGCCTCGTCCGAACTCGTCAACCTGGGCTGCCGCGACTGGCAGGGCCAGGCCCTGTCGGCCATCGTGACCGTCGAATCCCGGCCGAAGGTCGACACCCTGCTCAAGGAAGCCCTGGCGGGTCACCGCCCCGCGGCGCGCCAGGTCAACCATCCCCTGCCCACCGGCATCGACCTGGCGGTCTCGTACCGCCTGCTGCCTGTTGCGCGCGCCGGCCGCCAGTCGGGCGAGCCGCTGATCGTCGCGCTGGGCCGTGACCTGCGTCCCGAGATGGCGCTGCAGCAGCGCCTGGTCGGTGCCCAGGTCTCGATGGAGCGCGACTACTGGCGCCTGCGTCATGTCGAAACCCGTTACCGCCTGCTGTTCCAGCAGGCCTCCGAGCCCGTACTGATCCTGGACGCCGCCACCGAGAAGGTCGAGGAAGCCAACCCGGCTGCCCAGGCCCTGTTCGGTGACGCCATGCGCAAGTCGTCCTGGGTGCTGTCCGACGCCCTGGAGCCCGGCTCGGTTGCCGTCCTGCGCGAAGCCTTCGGGCGGGTGCGCGCTTCGGGCCGTACCGAAGTTCCGGCCGTGCGCCTGGCCCGCGGCGGCGAGGACTACAAGCTCTCGCTTTCGCTGTTTCGCCAGGAGACGTCCAGCAGCTTTCTCGTGCGCCTTTCGCTGGCGCGCACGGCGGCCGGCCAGGCCCTGGCCGACGACGGTCCGCAACTCACCGAGCTGTTGCAGCAGGCCCCCGATGCCTTCGTGGTGACCGACGTCGAAGGCCGCGTGCTGCAGGTCAACCGCGCCTTCCTCGACCTGACCCAGGTGGCCACCGACGACATGGTGCAGGGAGAGTCACTGGACCGTTGGCTGGGTCGCAGCGGCGTCGACCTGAACGTGCTCGTCTCCAACCTGCGCCAGCACGGCTCGGTGCGACTCTTTGCCACCCAACTGCGCGGCGAACACGGCGGCACCACCGACGTCGAGATTTCCGCCGTCGCGGCCCTGAGCGCCACGCCCCCCTGCCTGGGCTTCACCATCCGCGACATCGGCCGGCGCCTGCCTGCCGAAGGCCCCGAAGGCCGTGAGCTGCCGCGCTCCCCCGACCAGATGACCGAGCTGGTGGGCCGTGTCCCCCTCAAGGACATCGTGCGCGACACCACCGACCTGATTGAGCAGCTGTGCATCGAAGCGGCGCTCAAGCTCACCGGTGACAACCGCGCTTCTGCCGCCGAGATGCTCGGCCTCTCTCGCCAGAGCCTGTACGTCAAGCTGCGCCGCTTCGGCATCAGCGACGCCGCGGGCGACGAGGAATAAGCCGCCGGCCGGCCTCGCTCAGCGCCAGCCGGCGCTGACGGCCCCCCCTGAGCCTGCACCGGATCCTGCCCTCAGGATCCCGTATCCGCACGAGTTCTCCGCTGCGTTGAGCAAGCAGACGTACGAGTGCTTCCGCATCCATCGGATGGGGCAAGAGAGTTCCTGAAGACGCTTATTCGGGCGAATCACGTCTTTTGTGCGTCTATTAGTTCTAATCCTCAAATGTAAATACAGATTGACATCAATACTTGTCAAGTAAAAAATCGTCCAATGCCCCGTCCTGCGCTTTCGGCCATCACAGAGCTGTTCAAGCCCATCACCTGGTTCCCGCCGATGTGGGCCTTCGCCTGCGGCGTGGTGGCTTCTGGCGAGTCGCTGCAGGGCGGTAACTGGCTGCTGGCCTTGGTGGGCATCGCGTTGGCGGGCCCCTTCGTCTGCGCCACCAGCCAGGCGGTCAACGACTGGTTCGACCGCCACGTGGACGCGATCAACGAACCGCACCGACCGATTCCCTCGGGGCGCATGCCCGGGCGCTGGGGCCTGTACATCGCCATCGCCTGGACGGCGGTGTCGTTGGCGGTGGCGGTGCTGCTGGGCCCCTGGGGCTTTGGCGCTGCAGCCCTGGGCCTGTTGCTGGCCTGGGCCTACAGCGCGCCGCCGCTGCGCCTGAAACGCAACGGCTGGTGGGGCAATGCCGCTTGCGGCATCAGCTACGAAGGCATCGCCTGGGCCACCGGTGCGGCGGTGATGGCCGGCGGCAGTCTGCCCGAGGCGCGTTCCCTGGCCCTGGCCGCCCTCTACAGCCTGGGCACGCACGGCATCATGACCCTCAACGACTTCAAGTCGGTCGACGGCGATCGCCGTATGGGCATCCGCTCCCTGCCCGTGCAACTGGGCGAACAACGCGCCGCGCGCGTCGCTTGCTGGACGATGGCGCTGTCGCAGGTGGGCGTGATCGCGCTGCTACTCGCCTGGGGTCAGCCGGCGCACGCGATGGGCGTGGTGGCCCTGCTCGGGGCGCAGGGCCTGCTCATGGCGCGCTTCCTCGCGGACGTGCGTGCACGCGCGCTCTGGTACAGCGGCTTCGGCGTGCCGCTCTTCGTCGCCGGCATGATGGTCTCGGCCTTTGCCTTGCGGGGGCTGGCGTGAGCGCGGGCATGAGCGCCGCCGGGGGCTCGTTCGGTTGGCTCGGTATCGTCCGCCTGGGCCTTGTGCAGGCCGCTCTGGGCGCGATCGTGGTCATGACCACGTCCACGCTGAACCGCGTGATGGTGGTCGAACTCGGGCTGGCGGCCCTGCTGCCCGGCCTGCTGGTCGGCCTGCATTACGCGGTGCAGGCCACCCGGCCGCGTATGGGGTGGGGCTCGGATGTCGGCGGTCGGCGCACGCCCTGGATCGTCGGCGGCATGGCGGTGCTCGCTGCGGGTGGCACGCTCGCGGCGCTGGCCGTTGCCTGGATGCACACGCAGCGCGAAGCCGGCCTGGCGCTGGCGGCCCTGGGTTTCGTGATGATCGGTTTGGGCGTGAGCGCCTGCGGCACGTCCCTCTTGGTGTTGCTGGCCAAGCGCGTCACCAAGGACCGCCGCGCCGCAGCCGCCACGACGGTGTGGGTGATGATGATCGCGGGCTTCGCAGTCACCGCCGGGGTTGCGGGCGGGCTGCTCGACCCCTACACGCCCGCGCGCCTGGTGCAGGTCACGGCGGGCGTGTCCGTGCTGGCACTGCTCCTCACGCTGCTGGCCATCTGGCGCCTGGAAGGCGCGCGCACGCCCGATGCTGTGGATGCCGATGCGCACGCTCCCCGTCCTGTTTTCCGCGAGGCGCTGCGCGAGGTCTGGTCAGAGACCACTGCGCGTCGTTTCACCGTCTTCGTCTTCGTTTCCATGCTCGCCTACAGCGCGCAGGACCTGATCCTGGAACCCTTTGCTGGCGCGGTGCACGGCTTCACACCCGGAGAATCCACCCGCCTGGCGGGCGTGCAGCACGGCGGCGTGCTCCTGGGCATGCTGATGGTCGCCGCCGCCGGCACGCTCGCGCGCCGGCCGGCCCTGGCCTGGCTGGGGTCGCTGCGGGGCTGGACCCTGGGTGGCTGTATCGCCTCTGCGATCGCATTGGCCGGCCTCGCGGCCGCGGGTGCGGCGGGCGCGGGCGGTCAGCCCTGGCCCTTGCGTGAAAACGTCTTCCTCCTGGGCGTGGCCAACGGCGCCTTTTCCATCGGCGCCATCGGCTCCATGATGCAACTGGCCTCCCAGGGCCGCGCCTCGCGCGAGGGTGTGCGCATGGGGCTGTGGGGCGCGGCGCAGGGCATCGCCTTTGGCCTGGGCGGCCTGGCCGGCACCGCGGCCAGTGACCTCGCGCGCTGGCTCATCGCGCAGCCCGGTGCCGCCTATGCCTGCGTCTTCGCGCTTGAGGGCGCCCTGTTCGCGCTGTCAGCGTTGCTGGCGGCCCGCATCGTGATCGTCCCCGAGTCCCCGCCCGCCGAGAGCGCCGAACCCGGCGCGCCGGCGCCTCGATCCGAGTCTCCCGCCAACGCCTCGCTGGCGATGGCTTCCTCCCATAGGTAAACCCATGAATACGAACAGCACCTTCGACGTCGTCGTAGTCGGCGGCGGCCCTGCCGGCGCTACCGCGGCCCAGACCCTGGCCGCTCAAGGCCACTCGGTGCTGATGATCGACCGCGACGGCCGCATCAAGCCCTGTGGCGGCGCCATCCCGCCGCGCCTGATCCGCGACTTCGCCATCCCCGACGAACTGCTGGTGGCCAAGGCCCGCTCGGCGCGCATGGTCGCACCCTCAGGCAAGCGGGTGGACATCCCGATCGAGGACGGCTTTGTCGGCATGGTGGACCGCGAGGTCTTCGACGAGTGGCTGCGCCGGCGCGCAGTGGACAGCGGCGCGGTGCGACGCAACGGCACCTTCGAGAGACTCACGCGCGACGAAGACGGCATCTCCGTCGTGCATTTCCGCGGCCGACAGGGCAATACCGAGATGGCCTCGCGCGTGCGCGCCCGTGCCGTGATCGGCGCCGACGGCGCGCGCTCCGAGGTCGCGCGCCAGGCCGTCACCGGCGGCGACCCCGTGCCCTGCGTCTTCGCTTATCACGAGATCGTGCGCAGGCCCGCCACACTGCCCGAGGGCTACGATCCCACCCGCTGCGATGTGGTGTACGACGCGCGCCTGTCCCCCGACTTCTATGGCTGGGTGTTCCCGCACGGCGACACCCTGAGCATTGGCACCGGCAGCGCCGACAAGGGCTTCTCCCTGCGCACCGCCACCGCTGCCCTGCGTGAGGCTTCGGGCATGGCGGGCGCGCAGACCGTGCGCCGCGAGGGCGCGCCCCTGCCGATGAAGCCGCTGCCCCGATGGGACAACGGGCGCGACGTGGTGCTGGCTGGTGACGCCGCCGGCGTGGTGGCTCCGGCTTCGGGCGAGGGCATCTACTACGCGATGTACGGTGGCCAGCTCGCCGCGGACGCGGTGGCCGAGTTCCTGCGCACCGGCGAGGCCGCCGCGCTGCGCCAGGCGCGCAAGCGCTTCATGAAGGCGCACGGCCTGGTGTTCCGGGTGCTGGGAATCATGCAGTGGTTCTGGTACGGCAATGACCGCAGGCGTGAACGGTTCGTGAAGATCTGCGAGGATGTGGACGTCCAACGCCTCACCTTCGAGTCCTACATGAACAAAGAGCTGACCCGTCGCAGTCCGATGGCGCACGTGCGCATCTTCTTCAAGGACATGGCCCATCTCTTGGGGCTCGCTCGGGTATGACCCCGCGGCATGGAGGCGACATGAGCGCCGCCGAGCCGCCCCAAGGCGCAAAGACCTCCCCAGAGGGCCGTGAGCCACACGCAGTGGGCCCGCGTGGCGGCCCGTGGACTCACTGGGTCGTGGGCGCCGCCTGCGCCATCGCGGTCTCGGGTATCGGCGGCGCGCTCACGCACATCGGGCCCTGGTATTACGGCCTCGTCAAGCCGTCGTTCCAGCCCCCGGACTGGCTGTTCGGTCCAGCCTGGACGCTGATCTTCGCCCTGTGCGTGGTGGCCGGTGTCGGCGCCTGGCGCGCCGCGCCTGATCGGGTGCGCCGCACCCAGCTGCTGGCGCTCTTCGCCCTCAACGGCGTGCTCAATGTGGTGTGGAGCCTCCTGTTCTTTCACCTGCAGCGCCCCGACTGGGCGCTGCTCGAGATCGGCTTCCTGTGGCTGTCGATCCTGCTTCTGATCTGGCTGCCGGGGCGCTACCACCCCCGCATCCGACTGCTGCTGCTGCCGTATCTCGCCTGGGTCAGTTTCGCCTCGGCGCTCAATGCCGCCGTGGTGGGGCTGAACGGGCCGTTCTGACGATCCGGGACAATGGTGTCCCGGCCCCTGTGATTCCCAGCCCCCCGCGTGTCCTCTCCTTCCGCCCCCGTTTCTGACGCAGCGCCTGTCGCCGCGCCCGCTGACACCCTGTCCATGACCGGCGCCGAGCGCCGCTCCAGCCTGTCGCTGGCCTCGATCTATGCCATGCGCATGCTGGGCCTGTTCCTGGTCCTGCCGGTGTTCGCCCTGGAGGCGCCCAAGTACCCCGGCGGTGACGACCCCGCGCTGGTGGGACTGGCCATGGGCATCTATGGCCTCACCCAGGGGCTGCTGCAGCTGCCTTTCGGCATGGCCTCGGACCGCCTGGGCCGCAAGCGCGTCATCGTCTTCGGCCTGTTGGTGTTCGCTGCCGGCAGCCTGCTGGCGGCTCTGGCCAACACGCTCACCATGCTGATCGTCGGCCGCTGCCTGCAGGGCGCGGGCGCGGTCTCGGCGGTGGTCACCGCGCTCCTGGCCGACCAGACCCGCGACGCGGTGCGCACCAAGGCCATGGCGCTGGTCGGCGCCAGCATCGGTCTCATGTTTGCCCTGTCCCTGGTGGCCGCGCCGGTGCTGACCACGTGGGTCGGACTGTCGGGCCTGTTCGCGGTGACGGCGGTCCTGGCCCTCTCGGGCGTGGCCATCGCCCTGTGGGTCGTCCCGCCCGAGCCACCGCGCCGTGCGGCGCCTCCCCGCGGCAGCTTGCGCACGGTGCTCTCGCACGTGCCCACGCTACGCCTGAACTTCGGCGTCTTCGTGCTGCACGCCGTGCTGCTGGCGATGTGGGTGGCGGTGCCGCAGCTGCTGGTGCAGGCCGGCCTGGACAAGGGGCACCACTGGTGGGTCTACCTGCCCACCGTGGCCGCGTCCTTCTTCGTGATGGCCGGCACGCTGTTTCCCCTGGAGCGCCGCGGCTACCTGCGCGCCACCTTCCTCGGGGCAATTGCCCTCATCGCTCTGGTGCAGCTGGGCCTGGCCGCTACCGCCGCCGCCGGCCCCTCGCTGGTGGCTCTGGCCTTCCTGTTGTTCGCCTTCTTCTGCGGCTCCAACGTGCTGGAGGCCTGCCAGCCCAGCATCGCCTCGCGTGCCGCGCCCCAGGAGGCGCGGGGGGCGGCGCTGGGCTTCTACAACACCCTGCAGTCCCTGGGCTTCTTCGCCGGCGGCGCCCTCGGCGGCGTACTGATCAAGGCCGTCGGCGCCACGGGCCTCTTCCTGGCCTGCGGCGCCGTGATGCTGGCCTGGCTGGCGCTGGCCTGGCCGATGGCGGCCATCGGGAAGCCGGGCGAGCAGGCCACATAATCGTCGCTTCTTCGGAGAAATCACCATGGCATCCGTCAACAAAGTCATCCTCGTCGGCAACTGCGGCCGCGACCCCGAAATGCGCTACCTGCCCTCGGGTCAGGCGGTGGCCAACATCAGCATCGCCACCTCCACCCGCCGCAAGGACAAGACCAGCGGCGAGATGGTTGAAGACACCCAGTGGCACCGCGTCACCTTCTATGACCGCCTGGCCGAGATCGCCGGCGAATACGTCAAGAAGGGCCGACCGGTCTATGTCGAGGGCCGCCTGAAGTACGGCAAGTACACCGGCCAAGACGGCATCGAGCGCAACACCGTCGACATCATCGCCACCGAGCTGCAGTTGCTCGGCGGCCGCGAGGGCATGGGTGGCGGTGGCGGCGGCGATGACGACGGCACCCCGCGCCGCGCGCCCGCGGCGGCCCCGCGCGCGGCGGCTGCGGCGCCCCGTGCTCCGGCCCGCGCCGCCGATCCGGCCGACATCGACGACGACATTCCCTTCTAAAGGAAGTCCCAGGCCTATCCCCTTTGGCCTATGGTCCTGCCACGTTTTGGCAGGATCTTTCGCCGGGGGGACAGGGGGCGCATGCGGATGGGCTTAGATTCCACGCATGTCCGCGCTCGAGTCTCTTGCTGGCCACGTCTACATCGTCGATGACGACCCGGCCATGTGCCAGGCGCTCACCTTCGCGCTCACCTCGGCGGGCCACCAGGTGCACGCCTTCACCCAACCCGAAAGCCTGCTGACGCACGGCACCCTGCAGGGGCCGGCGGTCATCCTCCTGGACATGCGCCTGCATCAGCAGTCGGGCGTGCAGGTGCAGGCCCGACTCATCGAGCAGGGCCTGCGCACGCCGGTGATCTTCATGAGCGGCCAGAGCCAGCCGCACGAGATCGTCCAGAGCTTCCGTCAGGGTGCCCTGCATTTCCTGCTCAAGCCCTTCACCACCGCCGACCTGCTCGCGGTGCTGCAAGAGGCGCTACGGCGCGACCAGGCCCGGCTCGCGCGCGAGGCCCAGGGCCAGCGTCTGTCCACCCTGCTGCAGCGGCTCACGCCGCGCGAGCGCGAGGTGTGTCGACTCATGCTCAAGGGCTATCCGAACCGCGACATCGCGGCGGCCCATGGCACCGTGCCCGGCACGGTCAAGCTGCAACGCGCCAGCGTCATGGACAAGCTGCAGGTCGACAAGATGGCCGACCTGGCCGCCCTCTTCGAAGGGGAGGATGCGGACCTGCTGCTGCAGGAGACGGCGCTGCGCAGAAAAACGGCCTGAATGGATTCCACCTTCGATGTCCGCACCGGCTTCATGGTGCTCGGGATCCTGGCCCTGGCCTCGGCCGCCGGCGGTTACGCCGCCCTGCGGGCCAGTCTGCACCGGGGCAACCTGTTGTGGCTCGGCTGTGGTCTGTTCTTCGCTGCAGGCAGCCTGCTCCTGGCCTTGCGGCCCTTGCTTCCGCCCCTGCTGAGTTTTGAGACGGCCCACTGGAGCCTGGTCGGGGGTCTGGCGGGGCTCGCGCTGGCCCTGCACTACGAGGGGCGTCCCGAGTTGCGCGTGGATCTGCGCATCTGGGGGCTATGCCTGGGCCTGCCGCTGCTCTCGGCCCTGGTGTTCGCCCAGGTGCGCCGCGTCGATCCGCTCTGGGGCATCGCCTACTTCGCCACCGCCGTGGGCGTGGCTGCAACGGTGGTCGCCCTTTGCGCGCTGCGCATCTGGCGCGACGGCCGCCAACCCGGCGCCGCGATCATCGCGCTGACCTTTGGCCTGCTGGCCCTGGCCATGGTCGGTCGCATCGCGGGCGCCCTGACTGGGGACGCGGTCGACCCCGCCTTCGCACCCGGCCTGAACCAGCTCGGTATGCTGGCCGCGGCTTTTTTCACGCTGGTGATCGCGCAGGTCGGCTACCTCGGCCTGCAGTTCGAGCGCATCGCGCGCAGCCGCATCGCCTCGGCGCAGCAGGCAGCGGCCATGGCCGAACGTGCCCGCCAAACACAGCTGCGCGAGGCTGCCCTGCGCGACCTGGTGGAGGAGCGCAACCAACTGATCCAGCACCTGACCCGCCACGAGACCACGAGTGATCTGGCGCGTTTCGCGATGGACCTGCCGCACCAGTTGAGTCAGCCCCTGTGCGCCAGCAAGCTCAACCTGGAAGGGGTGCTCGCGCGTCTGGCGGCCACGCCGACCGACCCCGAGGTCGCGCAGGCCTTGCGCGCCATCGACGCCAGCAACGAGCGGGTGCTGCAGCTGCTGCAGCAGCTGCGACTGCTGCTGGACTCGCATGACGCACCGGACCGCCGCGAGGTGGAGCTGCGCGAACTGATCGAGCAGACGGTGCCGATCCTGCAGGGGTCTTTCCGCGACCAGGCGGTGGCGCTGGAGGTCCTGCCTGACTGCGCCACCGCCCGCGTGCACGCCAGCCCGACACAGATCAAGCAGCTGATCCTGATCCTGTGTGTGAACGCGCTGACCTGGCTGCAAAGCGCATCGCACGCGCGCGGACAGCCCGCCTGGGTCCGTCTGGGGCTGGAGGTGAAAGATGCCGCGGCCCACCTGACCGTCGAGAGCTCCGCCGCGTCACGGCCGCCCGGCGAGCCGGCGCCCGAGCGTATCGATGTGGGCCTGGCCATCGCCACCCGTATCGCGCAGGCGCATGGTGGCGAGCTGTCCGCGATCGGCCCGGGCGCCGTGGCCTTCAGGCTGTCGCTGCCACTGGATGCGCCTGGGCAATGACGCCCCCGCCCAGGCACACCTCGCCGTCGTACAGCACCGCCGACTGCCCGGGCGTCACCGCCCACTGGGGCTCGGCGAACGCCAGCCGCAGGCGGCCCGCTGCGTCGTAGGACAGATTGCAGGGCGCATCCGCCTGGCGGTAGCGGGTCTTGGCGGCGTAGCGGCCCGGGGGCGGCGCGCTGCCGGATGTCCAGCTCAGATCGTCGGCCTCGAGCGCCGACGACAGCAGCCAGGGATGCTCGTGGCCCTGCACCACCCACAGCGTGTTCTTGCTGATGTCCTTGCGCGCCACGAACCAGGGCGCGTGCTCGCCGGCGCCCTTTTGCGCACCGCGCGCCTTCACCCCGCCGATGCCCAGGCCCTGGCGCTGGCCCAGGGTGTAGAAGGACAGCCCCTGGTGGCGGGCGATGGTGCGGCCGGTCTCGTCCTTGATCGGGCCGGGTTCCTTGCTCAAGTAGCGCTCCAGGAATTCGCGGAAGGGGCGCTCGCCGATGAAGCAGATGCCGGTGGAGTCCTTCTTCTTCGCATTGGGCAGGCCGATCTCGGCGGCGATGCGGCGCACCTCGGTCTTGTGCAGCTCGCCCACCGGGAACATCGTGCGCGCCAGCTGGGAGGGGTTGAGGCGGTGCAGGAAATAGCTCTGGTCCTTGGAGGGATCCAGCCCCTTGAGCAGCTGCACCTGGCCGCCCACTTCGCGCACGCGGGCGTAGTGCCCGGTCGCGATCTTGTCGGCGCCCAGGCGCATGGCGTGGTCCAGGAAGGCCTTGAACTTGATCTCGGCGTTGCACAGGACGTCGGGGTTGGGCGTGCGCCCGGCCTGGTACTCACGTAGGAACTCGGCGAAGACGCGGTCCTTGTAGTCGGCCGCGAAGTTCAC
>CAZUKC010000010.1:0-17758 GCA_964620375.1 uncultured Ramlibacter sp.
CGCGTCATTAGCTTGGAAGGCTAAGGTTCTACCATTGAACTACTCCCGCATCGGGTGAAGCTCTTCAAACCCTCGGCAGGCTTCCTGCGCTACCACTCATTCACTTTGCACATTCGCCAAACGCCTTCAGGCGCGACCCCGAAAACGCTGGTGGAGGAGGCTGGATTCGAACCAGCGTAGGCGTAAGCCAACAGATTTACAGTCTGCCCCCTTTAGCCACTCGGGCACCCCTCCGGCGAACCTCGAAATATAGCACGGTTTGTAGGGCTTGATCCATGCCGTACCCCGTGACCGGGCGATCGCGGAAACAGCCGGTGACGTCGGGGCCGCCGGCAGGCGGGCGGCGACCAGAATCCGGCGATGAACCGGCCCACCACCCCCACCACGCATAGCCCCAAAGTACTCAATCTGGCGCTGCAGGGGGGTGGTTCACACGGCGCCTTCACCTGGGGCGCGCTGGACGCGCTGCTGGCCGAGCCCCGGCTGGAGATCGAGGCGATCAGCGGCACCAGCGCGGGCGCGCTCAATGCGGTGGCTCTGGCCAGCGGCCACGCCCGGACCCCGTCAAACCCGCGCCAGGGCGCCCGCAAGTGCCTGGCACGCGTCTGGGAAGAAGTGAGCCACTGGAGCGCGCTGGGCTGGCTGCCGGCGCGCTTCGGCCGCGCCCTCTGGGGTGGCCACGGCGAGCCCTGGATCGAACAGGCGCAGCTGTGGGTGCAGACCTTCACCGGGCTGCTGTCCCCCTACCAGACCAACCCGCTGAACCTCAACCCGCTGCGCCGCCTGCTCGAACGCTGCGTCGACTTCGAGGCGATCCAAAGCTGCGGCGGGCCGCGCGTGTACGTGTCGGCCACGCACGTGGCCACCGGCAAGGCGGCGATTTTCTCGGGCGATGGCCTGAACGCGGACGCGGTACTCGCCTCGGCCTGCCTGCCCACCCTGTTCCAGGCCATCGAGATCGACGGCCAGGCCTACTGGGACGGCGGCTACGCGCTCAACCCCGCGTTGTCGCCGCTGATCGCCAGTTGCCGCCACCATGACCTGCTGGTGATCCAGATCAACCCGCTGCGTCGGTCGAGCCGGCCCGACACCGCACAGGAGATCATGGACCGCATGAACGAGCTGACCTTCAACGCCAGCCTGCTGGCGCAAATGCGGGCCATCGACAAGATCAACCGCCTGCTGGCCGACGGATCGCTGGCCGCGGGCAGCAGCAAGCCGGTACGCCTGCACCGCATCGACGGCGGCGAGGGCCTGCTGGCGTACCAGGCCTCGACGAAGCTACGCAGCGACCCCGATCTGATCCATGAGCTGTCTCGCCTGGGGCGCGACGCGGCGCAACGCTGGCTGGCCTCCCACCTGGACGATGTGGGCGTGCGCGGCACGGTGGATGTGGCACGCGACTACGAGGACGATGCGCGCATTGGGCGCGAGCCGGTGTGTCCCGCGCCAGGCGCAACCGCCGACGCTAGATGATGCCGCTCTGGCCTCGCTGCGCCAGCCACGCACGCGCCTGCGTGAACTGCCCGCTGCCCAGAAACGGCACGGGCCCGCGGCGGGCCGACAAGGGCGAGGGGTGGTTGGTCTCGATCACCAGCGCGTCGCAGCCGCGCGCCGCCGCCTCGGCGCGGATCAGGCTAGCCTTGGCCTGCGCATGCGCGCCCCACAGAAAGTAGACGCAGGGCGAAGCGGTCGCCGCCACCCGCGCGAGCAAGGCATCGGTCAGCGCCTCCCAGCCCTGACGCGCATGGCTGGCGGGCTGGCCCTCTTCCACGGTGAGGCAGGTGTTCAGCAGCAACACGCCCCGCTGCGCCCACTCCACGAGCGAGCCATGTGCGGGCGTGACCTCCAGCTCCTGGAAGATATTGCGAAGTGACGGCGGCACACGCACGCCAGGCGCCACCGAGAAGGCCAGGCCCTGCGCCTGGCCGCGGCCGTGGTACGGGTCCTGGCCCAGGATCACGGCACGCACCGCCTGCAGCGGCGTGAGCTCCAGCGCCCGAAACGGCTGCGGCGGGAACACCGCGGCCCCCGCCGCCAGGCGCGCGCGCATGAAGTCGCCCAGGCGCTGACCCTGCGGCGAGGCGAGGAAGGCCTCGATCACCGGACGCCAGTCGGGCGCGACCGGCCAGTGCTGCGGATCCCAGGCCTGCAGGGTGTGCGCACCGTCTTCTGACGGCAGGAGCGAGGCCTGGTCCATGAAGGTGGGCGCGTTCAGTCGGATCCGAACAGTTCGGCCAGGGCGACGCCCGGCTCGGGCGCGCGCATGAAGGCCTCGCCCACGAGGAAGGCGTGCACGCCGGCCTCGCGCATGCGGCGCACGTCGGCGGCCGAGAGGATGCCGGACTCGGTCACCAGCAGGCGGTCGGACGGCAGCCGGGGCATCAGGCCCAGCGTGGTGTCCAGCGAGACCTCGAAGGTGCGCAGATTGCGGTTGTTGATGCCGACCAGCGGCGTCTTCAGGCGCAGCGCACGATCGAGTTCGGCACCGTCATGCACCTCGACCAGCACCGCCATCCCCAGGGCCCGGGCGATAGCCTCGAAGTCGGCCATCTGCGCATCGTCCAGGCAGGCCGCGATCAGCAGGATGCAGTCGGCGCCCATGGCGCGGGACTCGTAGACCTGGTAGGGGTCGACCATGAAGTCCTTGCGCAGCACCGGCAGGTCGCAGGAGGCGCGGGCCTGCTTCAGGTAATCGGGCTGGCCCTGAAAGAACTGGCGGTCGGTGAGGACCGACAGGCAGGCCGCACCGTGTTCGGCATAGCTCTGGGCGATATCGGCCGCGATGAAGTCGGGTCGCAGCACGCCCTTGCTGGGGCTGGCCTTCTTCACTTCGGCGATGACGGCGGGACGGCCAGCGGCGATCTGGCGACGCATCGCGCCCTCAAAGTCACGCGTGAGGACGCGGCTCTCGGCGTCAGTGCGCATCGCCTCCAGCGGAATCTTCTTGCGCGCGGCGGCCACTTCCTCGTGCTTGACCGCGACGATCTTCTGCAGGATGTCGGACATGGTTCAGGCCTTGGGGGACGCCAGCGAAGTGGCCACGCGAATCAGGTCAGAAAGCTTGGCCTTGGCCGCGCCAGACGCCAGGGCCTGACGAGCCAGGTCGATGCCGGCCTGCATGGAGTCGGCGACGTTGGCGGCGTACAGCGCCACACCCGCATTCAGCACCACGATGTCACGGGCCGGGCCCGGCTGGTTGTCCAGCACCTCCATCAGCATGGCGCGCGATTCCTCGGGGGTCTCGACGCGCAGGGCGCGGTTGCTGGCCATGGCCATGCCGAAGTCCTCGGGGTGGATCTCGTACTCGGAAAGCTCGCCGTTCTTCAATTCACCCACCAGGGTGGCGGCACCCAGACTCACTTCGTCCATGCCGTCGCGCCCATAGACCACGACCGCATGCTCGGCGCCCAGGCGCTGCAACGCCCGCACCTGGATGCCCACGAGGTCGGGGTGGAACACGCCCATGAGGATGTTGGGCGCGCCAGCGGGGTTGGTCAGCGGCCCCAGGATGTTGAACAGGGTGCGCACGCCCAGCTCCTTGCGCACCGGAGCGACGTTCTTCATGGCGGGGTGGTGGTTGGGGGCGAACATGAAGCCGATGCCGACCTGCTCGATGCAGCGGGCGATGGCCTCGGGCGGGAGGGTGAGCGGCAGGCCCAGGGCCTCAAGGACGTCGGCGCTGCCGGACTTGCTGCTCACGCTGCGGTTGCCGTGCTTGCTTACCTTGGCACCGGCCGCCGCGGCGACGAACATCGAGCAGGTGGAGATGTTGAAGGTGTGCGAGCCGTCGCCGCCGGTGCCGACGATGTCCACCAGATGGGTGCGGTCGGCCACGTGCACCTTGGTGGAGAACTCGCGCATGACCTCGGCGGCCGCGGTGATCTCGCCGATGGTCTCCTTCTTCACGCGCAGGCCGATGATGAGGGCGGCAGTCATGACGGGCGACATCTCGCCGCTCATGATCATGCGCATGATCTTGAGCATCTCGTCGTGGAAGATCTCGCGGTGCTCGATGGTGCGCTGCAGCGCTTCGTGGGGGGTGATGGGCATGGCGGTCCTCGGTGCGTTCGGCGGTAGGGTCGGGGCGTGGGTCAGGCCTGGGCCAGGAAGTTTCGCAGCATCGCGTGGCCATGCTCGGTCAGGATGGACTCGGGGTGGAACTGCACGCCTTCGATCGGCAGCGTGCGATGGCGCACGCCCATGATCTCGCCGTCGTCGGTCCAGGCGGTGGTGACCAGGTCGGCGGGGCAGCTGGCTTTCTCGATGGCCAGCGAGTGGTAGCGGTTGACGGTGAAGCGCGCGGGCAGGCCGCGAAACACGCCCTGCTGCGTGGTGGTGATCTCACTGGTCTTGCCGTGCATCAGCTGCTGCGCGCGAACGATGCGACCACCCAAGGCCGCACCGATGCTCTGGTGCCCCAGGCACACGCCCAGGATCGGAAGCTTGCCGGCAAAGTGGCGGATCGCCTCCACCGAGATGCCAGCCTCGGCCGGGGAGCAGGGACCCGGGGAGATGACCAGGCGCTCGGGTTGGCGGGCTGCGACGCCTTCGATGGTGATCTCGTCGTTGCGGAACACCTCGACCTGCGCGCCGAGTTCGCCGAAGTACTGCACCAGGTTGTAGGTGAAGCTGTCGTAGTTGTCGATCATGAGGAGTCTGGTCATCGCTTCACTCCAGTCCTTCCTCGACGAGCTCGCTGGCGCGCAACAGGGCGCGCGCCTTGGCTTCGGTTTCCTTCCACTCCAGCTCGGGCACCGAGTCGGCCACGACGCCGGCCGCGGCCTGCACGTACAGCACCTGGTCCTTCACGATGCCGGTGCGAATGGCGATGGCGACGTCCATGTCGCCGGCATAACTGAGGTAGCCGCAAGCACCGCCGTAGATCCCGCGCTTGGAGGGTTCAAGCTGGTCGATGAGTTCCATCGCGTGTACCTTGGGCGCGCCGGTGAGCGTGCCCGCCGGAAAGGTGGCACGCAGGACGTCCATGTTGCTCATGCCCTCGTTCAGAAGCCCCTCGACGTTGCTCACGATGTGCATCACATGGCTGTATCGCTCGACGACGAAGGCCTCGGTGACCTTGACGCTGCCGGTCTGCGCGATACGGCCGATGTCGTTGCGCGCCAGGTCGATCAACATCACGTGTTCCGCGCGTTCCTTGGGGTCGGCCAGGAGTTCCTGCTCGGTGGCCTGGTCGGCCTCGGGCGTGGCGCCGCGCGGGCGGGTACCCGCCAGGGGCCGGATCGTGACCTTCTGCCCCGCGGGCGTCTGCTCCTGGCGCACCAGGATCTCAGGCGAGGCCCCCACCACATGGAAGTCGCTGCCCGCCGCGCCGCTGAAGTTGTAGTAGTACATGTAGGGGCTGGGATTGAGCGAGCGCAGGGCGCGGTACAGGGACAGCGGCGACTCGGCAAAGCGCTTCTTGATCCGCTGGCCTACCTGCACCTGCATGAAGTCGCCGGCGGCGATCAGGTCCTTGGCGCGCTCGACGGCGCGCAGGTAATCGTCCTTGGCAAACTCGCGCTCGGCGGGATAGGCCTGCGTGGCCTTCACGGCCGGCGCGCTGACGGAATAGCGAAGCAGGTCCTTCAGTTCGCGCAGGCGCTTCTTGGCGTTGACATAGGCCTCGCCCTGGCCGGGGTCGGCGTAGACGATCAAATAAAGCTTGCCCGACAGGTTGTCGATGACCGCGAGCTCCTCGCATTGCAGCAGCAGGATGTCGGGGCAGCCCAGGGTGTCGGGCGGGCAGGTGTCCTGCAGCTTCTTCTCGATGTGGCGCACCGTGTCGTAGCCGAAGTAGCCGGCCAGTCCGCCGCAGAAGCGGGGCAGGCCCGGGCGCAAAGCGACCTTGAAGCGCTGCTGGTAGGCCTCGATGAAATCGAGCGGGTTGCCGGCGGCGGTCTCGACCACCTGGCCATCGCGCACGACCTGCGTGCGGGCCTGCGCGCCGAAGCCGCTGGCGCGCAGGACGGTGCGGGCCGGCAGGCCGATGAAGCTGTAGCGGCCGAAACGCTCGCCACCCACCACTGATTCGAGCAGGAAGGACAGGCGACCATCGCCCTTGGCGTGCGCCAGCTTGAGGTACAGGGACAGGGGGGTTTCCAGGTCCGCGAAGGCCTCGGCGATGAGGGGGATGCGGTTGTAGCCTTGCTGGGCCAGGCTCTTGAATTCGAGTTCGGTGATCACGGGTGAGCCTCCACAAGCTCGGCGGCGCGAGGCCGCGGGATTCGAGGGGTGCCCGCCGTCAGCCTGGGGGCTTCAAGGGGGCGAGGGGCACGGGAGGCCCCGTGCCGTCAGACGCGCACGCTCGCTGGCTGACGCCAGGGCCAGGCTCCCCGGTCGGAACGACCTGTGAGGGCGGTGCGGTGGATGAACATCGGCCCAGTGTAGCAAACCGGCTTGGGCGCTCAGGGCGCCGGCAGGAGCCCGTCCAGCTGCGCAAGGGAGTCGAGCCAGGCGTCGGCGTCGACGCTGCGCACCGGCTCGCCGTGGTTGTAGCCGTAGGTGACCAGCACCACCGGGCAGCCGGCGGCGCGCGCGGCCTGGGCGTCGTTGCTCGAATCACCCACCATCAGGGTGTGCGCGGGCTCGACCTGCAGGGCCTGGCCGGCCATGAGCAGCGGCAGGGGGTGCGGCTTGCGCTGCGCGAAGGCGTCGCCTCCGAAGACGTGGTCAAAAAATCCGATCAGGCCCTTGGCCTGGAGCAGGTCGCGGGCGAAACGCCCGGGCTTGTTGGTGACGCAGGCCATGCGCACACCCCGGGTCCGCAGCAGCGTCAAGCCCTCTCGCGCCCCGGGGTAGACCTGCGCATGGCGGCCATTGGCCGCGTCGTAATGGCGCTGGTAGGCCGCCCAGGCCCGCTCGTACAGGCCAGGATCGCCGCCCACGGCCTGCAGGCTGGCGCGTATCAGGTGTTCCGACCCCTTGCCCACGCGGCGCTCGATGTCCGCTCGCGTGAGGGCCGGCAAGGCCAGTTCGGCCAGCGTGGCGTTGAGGGCAGCATCGAAGTCGCCCAGGGTGTCGACCAGGGTGCCGTCCAGGTCGACGAGGGCGGCGCGGATTGGGGCAGAAAAAAACGAATCGGGGGAGCGCAGGGTCATCCCTGGCAGTGTGCCTGAAGGCCCGCGCGGGCCCAGTGGCGATGGCGCGCGACGGCCTGGATGAAGTCCTGCGCCATCTGCAGGCGCGCGGACGGATCGTTCGGGCCGGTGACCACGCCCTCGGCGCTGAGGGCCTGCTCGCCAGCGGCCTGCAGCAGGCGAGCGCTCTCGCCGATCAGGCACAGGGCCTTGCCGTGACGGTATGCCTCCAGCACGAAACGCACCGCGTCGCCCTGGGCCGCCAAGGCCTGGGCACTGGCGGCGCCAGCCGGGACCATGACCGCGTCGAACAGGACCGAGGGTGTCGTCGCCAGGGCGTGATCCACCGGCAGTTGCTGCCCCGAGGAGGTGGCCACCACGCCCAGGTGATGGGCGACGATGCGCGTGAGCGCCCCCTGATCGTGCAGTGCCTGCTGCAGCACCCGCATCGCGCCGATTTCCACGCCCGCGGCGACCAGGATGGCGATACGGCGCGTGGCGACGCCCGAGCCCGTCCCGGCGTGGCCGGCCAGCGGGGGCGAGCGCTCGATGGCGGCCGGCTCCGCCGGCGGACTGCGATAGCCGGCGCGCCCCGCGGCGGCGCGCGGATCCGGCGGGCCGATGCCTAGGGGCTCGGCGACCTTGCGCGCCAGCCGCGCGTCCACGTGCGCCAGGAGGTCGGCCACGCGCTGACGGATGGCGGGCGAGGTGACGCGGGCCAGTTCGCCCTGAAACGCGCCAATCAGGTGCTCTCGCTCGTGGGCGGGTTGGCTGTTCCAGAACAGGGTGGCCTGGCTGAAGTGGTCGTCGAAGGTGGCCGGACGGCGTCGCTGCTTGGTGGCGTCCAACCGGTCGGCGCTGCTCTGAAAACCCTGCTGGCCACCGTCCACGCGCTGCTCGCCGCCCTGGGCCAGGGTATTGGGTTCGTAGTTGACCGACCCGCGGTCGATGCGGATGCGATGGGCGCCGTCACGCTGGAAGTTGTGGACCGGGCACACCGGCCGGTTGATCGGCAGCGTGTCGCCGTTGGGCCCACCCAGGCGCGCGATCTGGGCGCCGGTGTAGGCCATGAGCCGCCCCTGCAGCAGCGGGTCGTGGCTGAAGTCGATACCCGGAACAAGGTGGCCGGGATGGAAGGCGACCTGCTCGGTCTCGGCGAAGAAGTTGTCGGGGTTGCGATGCAGGACCAGCTTGGCCACCGGCTGCACCGGCACACGCTCCTCGGGCAGCAGCTTGGTGGGATCGAGCAGGTCGATGCCGAGTTCGTCGGCCCGTCCCTCCTCGACCAGCTGCAGCCCGAGCTCCCACTCGGGAAAGTAGCCTTGGGCAATCGCCTCCCAGAGGTCGCGGCGCAGGAAATCGGGGTCGGCGCCAGCGATCCGGCGCGCCTCGTCCGCGGCCAAGGCATGCGTGCCCAGGCGCGGGCGCCAGTGGAACTTGGCGTAGTGGCCGCCGCCATGGGCGTTGACCAGGCGGTAGGTGTGCACGCCAAAGCCTTCCATCATGCGCAGGCTGCGGGGCAAGGCGCGCCCGGACATGAGCCACATCAGGGCGTGCAGGCTCTCGGGCATCAGCGAGACGAAGTCCCAGAAGTTGTCATGCGCGCTGCTCGCCTGCGGCATCTCGTGGTGCGGCTCGGGCTTGAGCGCATGGATGAAGTCGGGGAACTTCATCGCGTCCTGCACGAAGGCCACCGGAATGCTGGCGCCCACCAGGTCGAAGTTGCCCTCGCGGGTGTAGCACTTGACCGCGAAGCCCCGTACGTCGCGCACCGTGTCGGCGCTGCCGCGCGCGCCGGTGAGATTGGAAAAGCGCACGAAGACCGGCGTGCGTCCACCCGGCTCCTGCAGGAAATCGGCGCGCGTAAAGGCTGACAGCGAGCGGTACACCTCCAGATAGCCGTGGGCGCCGCAGCCGCGCGCATGCACCACGCGCTCGGGGATGCGTTCGTGCTCGAAGTGCACGAGCTTTTCGCGCAGGATGAAATCCTCGGCCAGCGTGGGGCCGCGCAGGCCGGCGCGCAGGGAATTGTGGTTGTCCGGGACCACCACGCCCTGGCCGGTGGACAGCGGCCCTTCGACCGGCGCGTGAAAGGCCTCCAGCTGGCGCTGGTGGGCGGTCACGCCGTCACCGGGCTTGGCCTTGCGCGGGGCGTCGGGTCTCGAGATCGCCATGCCGGGTGCCTCGTGTCGGGCTCAGCGGCCGTCCAGGTCCATCGTGGCCTCGATCACGCACGCCACGATGCCCACCGCCACGAGCGCGCCCGCGCCTGCGGCAACCCAGATCAGCCAAGCAGGCCAGTGCACCAGCGTTTCCATGAGATCTCCTTGCGGGGGGACGGATGGACGTTTCCATCCCTGACCCTCAGGGTAGGCAAGCTCATGGGCCTGGGCCGTGGCCAAGCGGCGAAGGCCGTTGTCGGTTCAACCGGCCTTCGCCGGTAGGAAGGGGGCGACGGGCTGGGTGCCGCCGTCCTACGCCCCGCGGCTGTCTCGTGGGCGCGCCAGGGCGTCGCGCATCGCGCCGACGACAGCGCGGTAGTCCGGCTTGCCGAAGATGGCGCTGCCTGCCACGAAGGTGTCGGCGCCGGCGGCGGCCACCCGCGCGATGTTGTCGGCCTTGATGCCGCCGTCAACCTCCAAGCGGATGTCGCGGCCGCTGGCGTCGATGCGCTTGCGCGCCTGCTCGATCTTGCGCAGGGCCGAGTCGATGAAGCCCTGGCCGCCAAAGCCCGGGTTCACACTCATGATCAGGACCAGGTCGATCTCGTCGATCATCCAGTCCAGAACCTCCAGCGAAGACGCCGGGTTGAACACCAGACCGGCCTTGCAGCCACGCGACTTGATGGCCTGCACGCTGCGGTGCACATGGGTGCTGGCCTCGGGGTGAAAGCTGATCAGGTCGGCGCCCGCGTCGGCGAACAACTGGGCGAGCGGGTCGACCGGCTGGACCATCAGGTGCACGTCGATCGGCACCGGGGTGCCGTCGGGTCTCTTGGCGTGCGGCTTGAGCGCCGAGCAGACCATGGGCCCGAAGGTGAGATTGGGCACGTAGTGGTTGTCCATCACATCGAAATGGATCCAGTCGGCGCCAGCGGCGATGACGTCGCGCACTTCCTCGCCCAGGCGGGCGAAGTCGGCCGAGAGGATGGAGGGGGCGATGCGGTAGGTGGTGCTCATGGCGCCATTTTCGCAAACCCCTGGCGCCGTCCCGGAAACGCGGACCCTGCGGGTAACATCCTGCGCATGCCGACATACCAGTTCCAAGTGGAGGTCGCCCCCCAGTACCTGCCGGAGCAGTCGGCACCGGGCGACAGCGTGTATTGCTTCGCCTACACCATCACCATCACCAACACCGGCCTCGTGCCGGCCCAGCTGATCTCCCGCCACTGGCGCATCACCGACGCCAGCGGCCAGACCGAGGAGGTCAAGGGCCTGGGCGTGGTGGGCCACCAGCCGCTGCTCAAGCCGGGCGAGTCTTTCCAGTACACCAGCGGCTGCCGCCTGCGCACGCCCACCGGCACGATGCAGGGCCGCTATTTCTGCGTCGCGGAAGACGGCGAGTCCTTCGAGACGGAAATCCCGGCGTTTTTCCTGGACGACGGGTCGCAGCGCGTGCTGCATTGAGCGCCGGGCACACGGTCTGCCCCCACCGAAACGCCATGCCCCAAACGGTCTCGGTCGCCCTGTGCACCTACAACGGTGAGCGATTCCTGGAGCTGCAGCTGCAGTCCCTGCTGGAACAGACGGTACTGCCCGATGAATTGATCGTCTGCGACGACGCCTCCTCGGATGGCACCCTGGACATCGTCGAGTCCTTCGCGCAGCGCGCGCCCTTCCCGGTGCGGGTGTTTCGCAATCCCCGCAACCTGGGCTATGTCCTGAACTTCGAGCAGGCCATCGGCCTGTGCTCCATGGACCTGGTCTTTCTGTGCGACCAGGACGACGTGTGGGATCCGCGCAAGATCGAAACTCTGCACAACGTCTTCGCCGCCGAGCCGCAGGTCGGACTGGCCCTGCATGACTTCGTGCGAATCGATGCCCACGGCGGCCCTTACGAAAACGCCCCCGAGTGGTATGGCGAGCAAGGTCTGTCGGCCGCCGACTTGCCCGACGAGGTCCGCGAGCATTCGATCCGCGCCTTCATGGCGCCTTACCCCCGCGCCTGGTGCGGCTGCATGATGGCGTTTCGTCGGGAGTTCGTCCCGGTGATCCTGCCGATCTTTCCCGGGAAGGGCCACGACGACTGGATCCTCAAGACCGTGGCGCCCCTGACGCAGGTGCGCTTCAACGGTCTGCCCCTGGTGCGCTATCGCATCCACCAGACCAACACCAACAGCCAGGAAGTCGGGCATTCGGCCTGGAGCGTCTTTCTGCGCAAGCTGCGCCGACGTATCCACAACCTGCGGCGGGGCTATTCCAAGAAAAACTTCTACCGACAGGTGCTCGAGCGGATCAAGCGGTCGGGCCTGGCGGTGAAGCGGCCCGAGCTGCTAGAGATGTACCGCCGCTACACCTAACGGGGCGCGACGGGCGCGACGGGCGTTTCCTGCGGCGCGGACGTGCCGGCGCGCGCGCACGCGAGCAGCACCAGCGTCACGCACAGCGACAGCATGGTGGGGTAGTAGTTGTGTGCGAAATTGACGTTGCTCATTCCGGAACTCGCGTGCATGGCCAGAAGGCCCGTCAACCCGATTGCGGTGACCGGAGCGCGCCGGCGCCAGGCCACTGCTGCCATGAACGCGAGGCCGGCGGCGAAACACAAGTAGCTGGCCAGACCGAAGAGGCCGAATTCAACGGCGGGGTGCATGTAGTCGCTGTGGAAGTGCCCTAGCCTTGCGATCTCGTGGGACTGCTTCTTCTGGGCGGTTTCCTTCAGCAGCGATTTGCCGCCGTCATAGCCAATGCCCAGAAACGGGTGCTGGCTGAAGGACGCAGCCCCCGCAGCCCACATCGCCAGGCGGGCGCCGTTCGCCGTGTTCGGATCGAGCATCCGCGCTTCCGCGATGGCGGCGCGTATGCGGTGCACCGGCGAGAAGCCGTCGGGCAACTTCGCCTGGACCCCGGCCACGACGGCGGCCGCGGCCACCAGCATGAACCAGCGCCAGGGGCCCTGCGGGTGTTTCCGTACCTGCCAGAACTGAAAGCCGAGAAACAGGGCTGGCCAGAGCCCGATCAACAGGTAGCTGCCCCGAACCCCGCTGAAGGCCACGGCCACCAGACCCAGGAAACTGGCGAAGAGCCAAGCACGGGCCTGCCCCACGCTGACCCAGGCCGCATGCCTCCAGCACAGGAGCGTACAGGTCAGCAGCGACACGGCCGCCGCCCAGGGGATGCGGTTGGTGGGAGCGGCATCGGCGGTCCGCGTCACCACCATGACCAGCGCCAGCGCACACGCCAGGGCCATGGCATGACCGATCAGGGCCCGTGCTTGCGGCCCGTGACGCAGAAAGTGCACGGCCAGCCAGCCCCCGGCCGCGCCGATCAGGAGCCTGAGTTCAGCGTGACGCTCCTCCCAGGGCGCCTGCCAGTACAACACCGGGATGGCTTTCAGGACGAACGCCAGGGCGCAAAAAAAAAGCCACCCGGTGGCCAGTTGCAAGGCCACGTCCGTCTCGGGCAGGGCCTCGTGTGCGGGGGCTCGCCGCCCCGCCCACACCCATGCCCAGGCCCACAAGCCGGCCAGAACCAGCCCCAGCCAGAAAGCGCCGGCAGCCTTCGTGCTGAGGGTGCCAGCCGCCAGCGCAGCGGCCATCGGCAGCCAGAAAATGATCGATCGGGAGGAAGTTGCCATGCGGGGTGCAATGAGGTGCGCGGATTGTGGCCGAAAAGCAGGGCCGCACCGGCCCGAGGTCTCCTGGCTGACGCTATGCTGCCCGGGTCATGGGCGAATTCGAACTGATCGAGCGGTTCTTCAAGCGGCCCGCGCGGCGCAATCCGCTGGGCGTGGGCGACGACTGCGCGCTGCTCGCGCCGGCGCCGGGCCTGCAGCTGGCGGTCTCCAGCGACATGCTGGTCGAAGGCCGTCATTTCCTCGCGGGCACCGACCCGCGCCGTCTGGGGCACAAGTGCCTGGCGGTGAACCTGAGCGATCTCGCCGCCTGCGGCGCACGTCCCCTGGCCTTCACCCTGGCCCTGGCCCTGCCCGAAGCAGATGCCGGATGGCTCGAACCCTTCGCGCAGGGCCTGCTGGCGCTGGCGGATGCCCAGGGCTGCGAGCTGGTTGGCGGCGACACCACGCGAGGTCCGCTCACCGTCTGCATCACCGTCTTCGGCGAGGTCCCGGCCGGACAGGCCCTGCTGCGGTCTGGCGCACGCGCGGACGACGACCTGTACGTGAGCGGATCGCTGGGGGACGCCCGCCTGGCACTGGAGGCGGCGCGTGGCGCGGTGACCGTGCCCCCGCCCGTCCTCGCGGCGGCTCGCGAGCGCCTGGACGCGCCCACGCCACGCGTGGCATGGGGCATAGTCCTGCGCGGCATCGCCACCAGCGCGATTGACATCAGCGACGGCCTGCTCGGCGACCTGGGCCATGTGCTGCGATCGTCGGGCGTGGGCGCGACGGTGGATGCCGATGCCGCCGCCGGTCTGATGGCAGCAGGCAGCGCCGTCGAACCCGGGCTACGCCGGGCCTACGCGCTGGCGGGCGGGGACGACTACGAACTGGCCTTCACCGCGCCAATCACGTCACGCGATGCGGTCCAGGCCGCGGCCCTGCAGGCGGGCACCCGGGTCACGCGCATCGGTCGCATCGACGACGGCAACAGGCTGCGCCTGGTCGACGCCCAGGGCCAGCCCGTGGCCGGCGACTTTCCGTCCTTTGACCATTTCGTCTGAGAGCCGCTGGTGGCCTGCGCTTAACATCGCCGCATGACGCCACCCGCGCCGCACCCCCAGGAGGTCCTCGCGCCCACCCCCCCGGTGGAGTCGCGCCCCCGCCTGTCTGCGCGCTTCGTGTACGCGCATCCAGCCCATGCCATCGCCCTGGGCTTCGGCAGCGGCCTGTCGCCCGTCGCGCCCGGCACCGCCGGCACCCTCTGGGCCTGGGTCAGTTTCCTGGTGATGCAGCTGTGGTTTACGCCGGCGCAGATCGGCGCGGTCATCGCGGTGTCGCTGGCCGTGGGCTGGTGGGCCTGCGCCGTCACCGCGCAGCACCTGGGGCGCGCGGACCCCGGCAGCATCGTCTGGGACGAAGTGGTGGCGTTCTGGATCGTGCTGTGGCTGATCGCGCCCGCCGGCCTGTGGCTGCAGCTGGTCGCCTTCGGCCTGTTCCGGTTCTTCGACGCGGTCAAGCCGGGCCCGGTGGGCTGGGCCGACCGCCTGTTCCATGGCCTGGGCTGGCGCGGGGGCCTGGGCATCCTGTTGGACGACCTGATGGCCGCCTTCTGCACCCTGCTGGTGATCGCCCTCGGGGTCTCGGCCTGGAGGTTGTGGTGAGCGGCTCGCAGCTGACCCGCCTGGCCGAAGGCCTGCTCGCCCGCGGGTGGATGATGGCCACCGCCGAAAGCTGCACCGGCGGCCTGATCGCCGCGGCCTGCACCGACCTCGCCGGCTCGAGCCAGTGGTTCGAGCGCGGCTTCGTCACCTATTCGAACGAGGCCAAGACCGAGATGCTGTCGGTGGACGCCCCCCTGATCACCGACCACGGCGCGGTCAGCGAGATCGTCGCACGGGCCATGGCCCATGGCGCGGTGCGGCATTCGCGGGCGAAAGTGGCCGTGGCGGTCACCGGTATCGCCGGCCCCACCGGGGGCAGCGCCGCCAAGCCGGTGGGAACCGTCTGCTTCGGGTTCATGGTGGACGGCCGCCTGGTCAGCGAGACACGCCGCTTCGACGGCGACCGCGCGCAGGTGCGGGCCCAGACCGTGGCGCACGCCCTGGAGCGGCTGGTCGACCTGGTCGAGAGCACGCCCACCTGAAGGAAGGGCCGCACTGCGGTCTTTTTTCTGCTGGCGCGTCCCGGGCCCAGCCTCTATAACCCGGCGCTAAGGAGAGGGCAGATATGAAACCAGCGAGTTGGCATCCGGGGTGGACGGCCTGGGCCCTGTGTGGGCTGGGGCTGCTGGCATGCGCGGGCTGGCTGCTACGCGGTGGCGGCCAGACGGCCGGCATCGGCATTGCGGTCTTCGGGGTGCTGGTGGCGCTGGGGATCCGCGACCTGTCCCAGCCGCAGCGCGCCGTCCTGCGCAACTACCCGGTGATCGGGCACCTGCGCTTTTTCATGGAGTACATCCGCCCCGAGATTCGTCAGTACTTCATCGAGAGCGACACCGAGGCGGCGCCCTTCTCGCGTGCCCAGCGCTCGCTGGTGTACCAGCGCGCCAAGGCAGCCCCGGACAACCGACCCTTCGGCACGCAGATCGACGTGACCCGCCAGGGCTACGAGTGGATCAACCACTCGATGTCCCCCACCGCGCTGCCCTCGGCAGACTTTCGGCTCACGATCGGCGCCACCCGCACGCAGCCCTATTCAGCCAGCGTGTTCAACATCTCCGCGATGAGTTTCGGCTCGCTGTCCTCGCACGCGATCCTGGCCCTGAACCAGGGGGCGAAGATGGGCGGCTTCGCGCACGACACGGGCGAGGGATCGATCTCGCGACATCACCGCGTGCACGGCGGCGACCTGATCTGGGAGATCGGCTCGGGCTACTTCGGCTGCCGAGACGACCAGGGCCGCTTCGACCCCGAGCGTTTCAGCGCGAACGCGCGCGATCCGCAGGTGAAGATGATCGAGATCAAGCTCAGTCAGGGCGCCAAGCCCGGACACGGCGGCATCCTGCCCGGCGCGAAGGTGACGCCAGAGATCGCGCAGGCCCGCGGCGTGCCTGAGGGCGTGGACTGCATCTCGCCCTCGGCGCACAGCGCCTTCACCACGCCGCTGGAGATGATGGCCTTCATCGAGCGCCTGCGCGAGCTCTCGGGCGGCAAGCCGGTGGGCTTCAAGCTGTGCGTGGGCCACCCCTGGGAGTGGTTCGGACTGGTCAAGGCCATGCTGCAGACCGGCACCACCCCCGACTTCATCGTGGTGGACGGCGCCGAGGGCGGCACCGGCGCCGCGCCGGTGGAATTCACCGACCATGTGGGCATGCCAGTCCAAGAGGGCCTGCTGCTGGTGCACAACACGCTCACGGGCGCGGGCCTGCGAGACCGGATCCGCATCGGCTGCGCGGGCAAGGTGGTGAGCGCCTTCGACATCGCACGCCTGTTGGCAGTGGGCGCGGACTGGTGCAACGCGGCGCGCGGCTTCATGCTGGCGCTGGGCTGCATCCAGGCCCAGACCTGCCACACGGGCACCTGCCCCACGGGGGTGACGACACAAGACCCCCTGCGCGAACGCGCGCTGGTGGTACCGGACAAGGCGCAGCGGGTGCGCAACTTTCACCACCACACGATGGACGCACTGCGCGAGCTGGTGCAGGCCGCAGGCCTGCAGCACCCCGGCGAGATCCGTGCGCATCACATCATGCGGCGGGTCACGGACACCGAGGTGAAGTCGCTGGCCGACCTGTTGCCACGCCTGTCGCCAGGTGCCCTGCTGACCGCTGACAGCCAGACCTGGCCGGACATCTTCCGCCTGCACTGGGCGGCCGCCCGGACCGACCGCTTCGGGGCCTGAGGGCCGTACGCCCCAGGACGATCGGGCCTAACAGCCCGCACCTGTGGTGACCTGGTAGGAGGCCACCGACTTGAGAATCGTCGGGCTGCGAAGCTCGAACGTGAGCTGCACGAGGGAACTGAAGTTACCCAGGTAGACGCTGTTGTAGTCGTTGTTCTTGACGAGCGGGAAATTGGCGTTCGTGCCCCAGTTCTCGGCGAGGTTGACGCGAAAGCAGTCCTGATGGATGGACCGACCCGACGCGTCCAGCAATGACACGCGCAGTCCGATGATGGGCTTGTAGCGGTCCACCAGTTGCTGGACGAACTTCGCGTCGTCGAAGGCCAGTCGTGCGTAGCTTTCCGAGCGCCAGCCGTTCACGAACACCTGCAGGTTGGAATGGCAGTACTGCTGGCGCATGCGGATGCGGCCGCAGTCGTCGCTGGCCTGGGATGCGGCGAACTCCCGCAGCGCCTGCAGATAGGGCTCGGACCACTGGATCTGGGTCGGCAGCCTCAGAAAGATCTTGGAGTGGCCATCAACCTGGACGTTGGCTTCGCCCGTCTTGATCCGGAAGGTGTTGGTGGGGTACTGGGACAGCAGGTCGGACAGCAGCCGGTAGCTGGCCTGGCGCTGCTCGAGGATGGTCTTGGCCTTGTAGTACAGGCTATCCGAGGCCACCGGGCGTTCGGACGTGCCCTTGTAGTAATCGACGTAGCGGCTCGCCAGCGCCGCGCGGGAGACGAGTGCGTCGACGGTCACCCGCACCGCCGCCGGCCCCGCTTTTTCCGTCTTGACGACCTCGAAGCGCTGG
Organism: uncultured Ramlibacter sp.; assembly: GCA_964620375.1. GTDB lineage: Bacteria > Pseudomonadota > Gammaproteobacteria > Burkholderiales > Burkholderiaceae_C > Ramlibacter. Next base: position 17,488 of record CAZUKC010000010.1, read on the forward strand.
ATGAAGCCAGCGGTCAAGGAGATGATGCCCTCGTCCTTGACCCGCCCGCGCTCGATCGAGGTCTCGGAGGTGACCACGAGCCCATAGGCGCGCTCCACCGCATGCTTGAGGGCCTGCTCACGCGCTGCGGTCTCGGTCGGGCCCACGCCCTCCGCGCGCACGAACAGCGCGCTCGAGTCCTGCGCGCCGGAGCCCTGCGGGCTGGAGGCGCAGCCGACCAGCAGGGACACTAGCCCGGCTGCCAGCAGCCATCTCACCGTGAACATGCGCA
>CAZUKC010000011.1:0-17414 GCA_964620375.1 uncultured Ramlibacter sp.
CACCATGAAGTCCAACCTCTCGGTGGGGGCCCCGCTGGACCTGGTGGTCTACGAAGCCGACCGTCTGCAGTCCGACAAGATGGTCTGCATCGGCGCAGACAACCCCTACTACCGCATGCTGCACGCCAGCTGGGGCAAGAAGCTGCGTGACGCCTTCGACAGCCTGGACGACCCGGTCTGGGATGGCACGCACACCGGCACGCCCCTGCGCGTGCAGGACGAGCGCAACCGCCCCCTGCGCAAGATCGCGCGGCCCGAGGACAAGCTCATTTGAGCCTGCTCGTCTTCTCGCACGGCAACAGCTTCCCGGCGGGCACCTACAGCGTGCTGTTTGCGCACCTGCGCGCGCGCGGGTTCACGGTCAAGGCCGTCGAGAAGTTCGGCCACGACCCGCGCTTTCCCGTCACCAACAACTGGCCCCACCTGGTCAACCAGCTGCACGAGCTCGTCGAGCGCGAGGCAGTCAAGGCTGGCGAACCCGCCTGGCTCGTGGGTCATTCGCTGGGGGGGTTTCTGAGCATCATGTGCGCCGCCCGGCATCCCGAGGTGGCGCGCGGCGTGGTGATGCTGGACTCGCCCTTGCTGGGGGGCTGGAAGGCCACAGCCGTCGGCGCGGCCAAACGCACCCCCGTGATCGGCGCTGTCTCGCCCGGCGCTGGCAGCCGCCATCGCCGCGAGCACTGGCCGAGCCTGCAGGCCGCCCTGGAGCATTTCCGGCACAAGAAGGTCTTTGCCCGCTGGGACCCGCAGGTGCTGCAGGACTACGTCACCCACGGCACGCACGATGCCGACGGGCAGCGCGTGCTGTCCTTTGACCGCGCCATCGAGACCGCGATCTACAACACCCTGCCCCACACCATCGACCGCCTGCTGCAACGCCACCCGCTCCAGTGCCCGGCGGCGTTTATCGGGGGCACGCAGTCGCAGGAGTTGAAGAAGGTGGGTCTGGCTCTGACCCAGAAGGTGACCCACGGACGCGTGTGCCTGCTGGAAGGCTCGCACCTGTTTCCGATGGAAAAACCGGCCGCCACCGCCGCGGCCATTGAGGCGGCGCTGCTGGCGTTCTAAGCCGCGCGGGGATCAGCCTTTCCAGGCGATCAGGCCGCTCCACGAGGTGGCCAGCACAATGATGCCGAAGGCGATCCGGTACCACGCAAAGGGCACGAAGCTGTGCGTGGAAATGTAGCGAAGCAGCCAGCGCACGCACATCCAGGCGCTGGCGAAGGAAAAGATCAGGCCGATGGTGAACATCGGCAGGTCGTCCGCCGACAGCAGCGCGCGGTCTTTGTACAGGCTGTAGGCGCCCGCACCGATCAGGGTGGGGATGGCCAGGTAGAACGAAAAGTCTGTGGCAGCCCGGCGTGACAGGCCCAGCATCATCGCGCCGATGATGGTGGCGCCGCTGCGGCTGGTGCCCGGGATCATGGCCAGGCACTGCACCAGGCCTACCTTCAGGGCGTCCCAGGGCGACATCGCGTCGACGTCCTGGATGCGCGCCTCGGACTGCGGCCGTCGCTCAACCCACAGGATGATCAGCCCGCCCACAATGAAGGCGCTGGCCACCACCGCCGGCGTGAACAGATGCGCCTTGATCGCCTTGCCCAGAAGCAGCCCCAGCACCACGGCGGGCAGGAAGGCGATCAGCACGTTCAGTGCGAAGCGCTGCGCCTGACGCTCGGTGGGCAAGGCCCGCACCGTGTCGCGGATCTTCTGCCAATACACCAGGATCACCGCGAAGATGGCGCCCGTCTGGATGGCGATGTCAAAGACCTTGGCTTTTTCGTCGTCGAACCCGAGCAGCGCGCCCGCCAGGATCAGGTGACCTGTGCTGGAAATGGGCAGGAATTCGGTCAGGCCTTCGACGATGCCCATGACGGCAGCCTTGACCAGCAAGAGGATGTCCACGCGCGCTCCCTGAAATCAGTGGTGCGATTATCGCCGCTGCCCCAGCGGCAACGGGCTCACTCGTGGCGCAGGGCCTCGATCGGCAGCAGGCGCGAGGCCCGGCGCGCCGGATAGAACCCGAAGAACACACCCACCAGCGCCGAGAAGCCTGCGGCCAGCGCGATGGCGCCCCCCGACATGCTCACGGGCCATCCCATGAAATGCGACACCGCCCACGTCGCCGCCCCTCCAAGCGCCACGCCGATGGCGCCGCCGATCAGGCTCAGGGTGACCGCCTCGATCAGGAACTGCGCCAGGATGTCGCGCCCGCGCGCGCCCACTGCCAGTCGCAGGCCGATCTCGCGGGTGCGCTCGGTCACGCTCACCAGCATGATGTTCATGATGCCGATGCCGCCGATGATCAGGCTGATGCCGGCCACCGCCGCCAGCAGCATCGCCATCACCCGGCTGGAGGACTCCTGCGCCTGAAGAATCTCGGTGAGGTTGCGGATGGTGAAGGGGTCGTCCGCGCCAGGCTGCACCCGAAACCGCTGGCGCAGCAGCTCGCGAATACCCTCCTGCGCGGCCCGCATGTCCTGGCCTTCGCGCACCTTCACGCTGATGGAGCCCACGCGCTTTTGCTTGCCCCCCACGCCACCCTGGATACGGTTGCGGAAAGTGCTGATTGGCACCACCACGACGTCGTCCTGGTCCTGCCCCGACGCGTTCTGGCCCTTGCGTTCGAGCACACCCACCACCGTGACCGGAATCTTCCTGACGCGGATCACCTGCTCCAGCGGATCGGCGTCGCCAAAGAGCTGCTGCGCCACGGTCTGACCGATCAGGGCCACCTTGGCCGACCCCTGCATCTCGGTGGGTTCGAAGACGCGGCCCGACGCCAGCGGCCAGTCACGCGCCTCCAGGTAGTCGTTGGTCGCGCCGAAGATCGAGGTGCTCCAGTTGGAATTACCCGCCACCACCTGGGCCGCGGTGCGCGAAGTGGGTGCGGCCACCTGCACCTGCGGTACCTCGCGGGCGATGGCGATCGCATCGTCCTCGGTCAGGGCCTGCCCGCTCTGGGCCCCCAGGCGCACGCCGCCAGCGGTCACGCCCCCGGGCAGCACCAGCATGATGTTGGAGCCCAGGCCCTTCATCTGCGCCTGCACCCTTTCGGTGGCGCCGCGGCCCAGGGCGATCATGGTGATCACCGCCGCCACGCCGATGATGATCCCCAGCATGGTCAGCATGCTGCGCAACTTGTTGGCGGCCAGCGCCCGCAGCGCCGCGCGCAGGGCAGCCAGCGTGTTCATGCCACGGTCTCCGTGCGCCGGTCTTCGACGATGGCACCGTCACGGAACACGATGCGCCGACGGGCCCAGGCCGCCACATCCGGCTCGTGTGTCACCAGGACCACCGTGATGCCTTGCGCATTGAGTTGCGACAGCAGGCGCATGATGTCCTCGCTGGTCTGCGAATCCAGTGCGCCCGTAGGCTCGTCGGCCAGCACCAGCACCGGGTCGTTCACCAGGGCGCGGGCAATGGCCACCCGCTGCTGCTGCCCGCCGGAGAGTTCGGCGGGCGTGTGACCGATGCGTTCCTCCAGGCCCACCTGTCGCAGCGCCGCCAGCGCGCGCGCCTGGCGCTGCGCCGCCTTCACCCCGGCGTACACCAGCGGCAGCTCCACGTTTTCCAGCGCGCTGGTACGAGGCAGGAGGTTGAACTGCTGGAACACGAAGCCGATACGCCGGTTGCGGATCGCCGCCAGTGGGTCGGACGCTAGGGCCTGCACCGGCTCGCCCGCCAGGCGGTACTCGCCCGCATCGGGCCGGTCCAGGCAACCCAGGATGTTCATCAGGGTACTCTTGCCCGATCCCGAGGCGCCCATGATGGCGACGAACTCGCCCGCCTCGATGTCCAGCGAGACACCGCGCAGGGCGTGGACCGTCTGGCCGCCCAGGGTGTAGGCCTTGGCCAGGCCGCGCGCTTCGATCAGGGCCACAGGTCGTGCCTTGCAGGGAAGGTCAGAACGGCAGGCGCGGGCCGGACGACGCGGCGGGCGCGGTGACCACGCCGGTCACCACACGCGCGCCGGCCTTGAGCACCTGCGCGTCGGGCGAATCGGGCGCCACGAGCAACTCGGTGGACGTGCCGTCGGTGATACCCAGGCGTACGCTCAGGGCGCGCGGCTGCCCGTCCTCGCCCATCACATACACGCGCCCACGGGTGATGGTGCGGCCGGCCGCTTCGGCCAGCAGGGCGGCATAGCGGGGTTTCTGTTCTGGGGTCAACAGGTCGCCGATACGCGCCCGGATCTCCGCGGTGATGCGCTCGCGGGCCTTGGGCCTTTCCTCGGGAGACAGCTCTCGCAGCTGCATGAACCGCGGACGGGCCTCGGCGTAGACCGCGTCGACCTTTTCGATCTGCTCGGGCGTGAGCTGCAGCTCGGTCACCAGGCGGTTGCGGAATTCGCTGCCCGGGCCTGCGCGCCCGCCCGGGGCCGAGGCGCCAGGCGCTGCAGCCGTCCCGGAGGGCGACGCCGCGGGCGCCGGCCCCGAAGCGCCCGACGCCGCGCCCGATGCCGCGCCCGATGCTGAACGCGAGGCGGTGGCGGAGGCCGCCGAGGCCGCCGGTGCTGGCGGCTCTAGGCCCGCGATGCGCACACGCAGGGCCGCGTTGGGCACCTTGAGTACGCTCTCGCGCGCGTCGGTGATCACCCGCACGTTGGCCGTCATCCCGGGCAGCAGCCGCCCGCCCGTGTTGGAAAAGCCCACCACTGCCACGTAGGTCACGACGTTGGACACGTTCTGGGCCGCCTTGCGCACCTGGCGGATCTCGCCCTCGAAGCTCTGACCCGGAAAGGCATCCACCGTGAAGGTCGCCCGCTGGCCGGGGCGGATGCGGCCGATGTCACTCTCGTCCACGCTGGCGTCCACCTGCATGTCCTGCAGGTTCTGCGCGATCACGAACAGCTCCGGGGCCTGCAGGCTGGCGGCCACGGTCTGGCCTCTCTCGACGGCACGCTTGATGACGATGCCATTGACCGGCGAGACGATGCGCGTGCGCGCGAGGTCGACCCGCGCCTGGGCCAGGGCGGCCTGGCGCTGGGCCACGTTGGCCTGCGCGCTCTTGACTTGGGCATCGGCCACGCCGGCCTGGGCCTGCGCCGACTTCAGCGCCTCCGCACTGGTGTTGACCAGGGCCTCGGCCCTCTCCGCTTCGCTCTTGGCGATGAACTCGCGCGCCACCAGCATGCGCTTGCGCTCCAGGTCGCGGCGGGCCTCGGCCAGGTCCACCTGCGCGCGCGACACCGCGGCGCGGGCCGCCAGGCCATTGGCCTGCGCGGTCAGCACCGCCGCCTGGGCTGCCTCGACATCCGCCTGCGCCTGGCGCACCCGGTACTGGAAAGTCTCGGGGTCGATCTGGGCGATCAGCTGGCCGGCGCGCACCTCGCTGTTGAAGTCGACGAAAAGATCCTGGATCTGGCCCGAGACCTGGGTACCCACCGAGACCTGGGTCACGGGGTTGACCGTTCCGGACGCCGACACGGTGGACTGCAGGGGTCCCTGCTCGAGGGTGCCGGTGCGGTAGGACACCTCCGGTGCCCGCTCGGACATCCACCACGCCAGACCGCCGGCCACCGCCAGCACCATGACCGCCAGCAGGGTCCAGTGCTTCCAGGAGAGCTTGTTCTTCATCGGAGCCATTGTAGAAAGGCTGTCATCCGCCGTACGCGGCCAACTGTGTCCCGTCGGTGAAACCCGCGCCGCCGGCGCCAGCCCGCCTCTCCCGCGCTGGCGCCTCTGTCCTACAGGGCTCGCCCGGGCTGGACGGTCTACTGGCCGCCGATCACCCCGACTCTCCGAGTCCCCTCCTCCATCGGGGTGAGCCGGTCCGGTTCTCCGTCCCGCGACTGGCCTGTTGCCCCCGGGTCCCTCGGCCTGGGGGCTTTTTTTGGGGCAAAGCGCTCAGTGACGGTATGAGTCGTCGATGCGGTCCACCCGGCGCACCAGCGCGTCGAACACGTCCTGACCGGCGCCAAAGCGGGCGTCCCACTGCAAGGCGTCTCCAGTGGTCTTGCGCACGACATCCTCGGGGATGGGAATGGCCGGACCCAAAGCGGCCTGGGCGACCTGGACCTCGCAGGCACGCTGCAGGGTCCACAGGCGCACCAACGCCAGCGGCAGGGTCGCGCCCCAGGACAGCAGGCCGTGATTGCGCAGGATCAGAAGCGGCCGGTTGCCCATCGCCTTGAGCAGGCGCGGCGCTTCGTCGGCATGCACGGTGATGCCCTCAAAGTCGTGATAGGCCACCATATCCCCGAGCTGCGCGGAGTAGAAATTGTTCTGTGCCAGACCCGAGCGGGTGCAGGCCACGGCCAGGCCCGCGGTGGTGTGGGTGTGCATCACGCAGTGCGCCTGGGGCACATGCTCGTGGATCGCGGAGTGCACGGTGAAGCCGGCGGGGTTGGCGTCCCAGGGGCTGTCCTCGAGCTTGTTCCCCTGCACGTCGATCTTGAGCAGGTTGCTGGCGGTCACCTCGCTGTAATGCAGCCCGAAGGGGTTGATCAGGAACTGCTTGTCGCCACCGGTCACGCTATCGGGCAGGCGCAGCGTGATGTGGTTGTAGATCATCTCCGTCCATCCAAGCAGGTCGAAGATGCGGTAGCAGGCCGCCAGCTGCACACGTGCGGCGCGTTCGTCGGAATGCCACTGGGGGGCTCGAATCATGGCGGCGCGAGTCATGGAGTGCTCTCCTCGTGTCTCTCGGTGTGTACTCGTGGGCTTTTACCACAGGCCGGTGTGCGCCCCGCCTAAAATCGACGGCTTATGACCGCCCCCACCGATACCGTGTCCGCCCCGGAAGGCGCCAAGGCCAGCAACTTCCTGCGCCAGATCATCGACCGCGACCTCGAGCAGGGCACCTACGCGCAACGCCGGTGGGCGGGCCGCCCCGCGGACGCCGCCGGTCATCAGGCGGGCACCCCCGACCCGGCACGCATCCGCACCCGCTTTCCGCCCGAACCCAATGGCTACCTGCATGTGGGCCACGCCAAGAGCATCTGCCTGAATTTCGGGCTGGCACGCGACTATGGCGGTGTCTGCCACATGCGCTTTGACGACACCAACCCCGAAAAAGAAGATCAGGAGTACGTCGACGGCATCCTGGACGCGGTGCGCTGGCTGGGATTTTCCTGGGACGCCCACGGCACCTCGCACCTGTATCAGGCCAGCGACTATTTCGGCTTCATGTACCGCGCCGCCGAGTACCTGATCGAGGCGGGTCTGGCCTACGTGGACGAACAGACCCCCGAGCAGATGCGCGCCAACCGCGGCGACTTCAGCAAGCCTGGCGTGGACAGCCCCTTTCGCAGCCGCACCCCGCAAGAAAACCTGGCGCGCTTTCGCCAGATGCGTGACGGCCAGCTGCCCGACGGCGCCGCGGTGTTGCGCGCCAAGATCGACATGGCCAGCCCCAACATCAACTTGCGGGACCCGGCTCTGTACCGCATCAAGCACGCCGAGCATCACCACACGGGCAACACCTGGTGCATCTACCCGATGTACACCTACGCGCACCCGATCGAAGACGCGCTGGAGAACATCACCCACAGCATCTGCACCCTCGAATTCGAAGACCAGCGGCCCTTCTACGACTGGCTGCTCGATCGTCTGCGCGAAGGCGGCCTGATCAACGCGCCACAGCCCCGCCAGTACGAATTCGCCCGCCTGAACCTCACCTATGTGGTCACCAGCAAGCGCAAACTCAAGCAGCTGGTGGACGAGGGGCACGTGAGCGGCTGGGACGACCCGCGCATGCCCACCATCGTCGGCCTGCGCCGGCGCGGCTACACGCCCGAGAGCCTGCAGCTGTTTGCCGAGCGCATCGGTGTGACCAAGGCCAACGGCTGGATTGACTTCAGCACCCTGGAGATCGCGCTGCGCGACGACCTCGACCCTCGCGCCGCCCGGGCGATGGCGGTGCTTGATCCGATCAGGCTCGTCATCGACAACTGGGACGCGGTCATGGGCGCGGGCCACCTCGAACCCTGCGTGGCCCCGGTGCATCCGCACCATCCGGAGCGCGGACAACGCGAGTTCCGCTTCGGCCGCGAGCTGTGGATCGAGCGCGGCGACTACGAGGCCGTCCCCCCCAAGGGCTACAACCGCCTGTTTCCAGGCAACAAGGTACGCCTGAAGTACGGCTACGTGGTGGAGTGCGTCGGCGCCGACGTGGGCGCGGACGGCCGGGTCACCACCGTGCATGCCAACCTGATCCCCGACACCAAGAGCGGCACGCCGGGCAGCGACAGCGTCAAGGCCAAGGGGGTCATCACCTGGGTGGGCGCCAGCGACGGCGTGCGCGCGCAGGTGCGCCTGTACGACCGGCTCTTCACCGTGCCCCAGCCCGACACCGGCGAGCGCGATTTCCTAGAAGAGATCAATCCCGACAGCCTGCAGCTGGCCCAGGCCTGGGTCGAGCCCGCGCTGGCCCGCGCGCGGCCGGACGACAAGTTCCAGTTCGAGCGGCACGGCTACTTCGTGGCCGATCGCATCGATCACAGCGCCGACCGTCTGGTGTTCAACCGCACCACCGGCCTGAAAGACACCTGGGCCAAATGAACCGCCGGCCCTCAGGGGCCCCGCGCGCTCAACGCCCGGCGCGTGCCAGGCGCAGTTCGTTCTCGCCCTGGGCGTTGCCGCCGCCCGGCACCGACTCCCCCGCACGATCGAGCACCTGCGGCAGGCGTGCCGCCAGCTGTTCGTCGGCATCAGGCCCGGTGCCCACGTACACCCCGTGCGTGAGCGTGATGTGCGCGGCCTCGAAGGCGCCCGCGCCGGCGCACAGCGTGGTGCGCGTAGGCGCGTCCTGGCTGGCCATCACCAACATGGCCGGCACCACCGCCTGTGGGCCGAAGGCCTGCAGCATGTCCGGCGGAAAAAGGTCCTGCGTCATGCGCGTGGCCGCGGTCGGCGCCAGGCAGTTCACGCGGATGTCGTGCTTGGCGCCTTCCAGGGCCAGGGTCTGCATCAGGCCCACCAGGGCCAGCTTGGCCGCGCCATAGTTGGTCTGGCCGAAGTTGCCGTAGAGGCCGGTGGACGAGGTGGTCAGCACGATGCGGCCGTACTTTTGCGCCGTCATGTGCGGCCACACCGCCTTGCAGCCATGCACCGCGCCCATGAGGTGTACGTCCAGCACCTGCCGGAAATCGGCCAGGTCCATCTTGGCGAAGCTCTTGTCGCGCAGGATGCCGGCGTTATTCACCAGGATGTCGATCCGGCCCCAGGTGTCCATCGCCTGCTGCACCATCTTCTGGACCGCGTCGAAGTCGGTGACCGAGGCGCCGTTGGCAATGGCCTCGCCACCCTGGGCGCGGATCTCGTCCACCACGGCCTGCGCCGCACTGGTCGAGCCGCCGGTGCCGTGGACGTCGCCGCCCAGGTCATTCACCACCACCTTGGCGCCGCGGGCGGCCAGGGCCAGGGCGTGCTGGCGGCCCAGTCCGCCGCCTGCACCGGTCACGATGGCCACGCGGGCCTTGAAATCGAGTGCCATGTTGTGTCGCTCCGGGTAGTTTTTCTCGCCGCGGACTCTACGATGTCCGGCGCCCGCCGCCTGTACCCGAGGGGACAGCCGCGCTACGACTGTGCCGCCCGCACGCGGAAACGGCTGTAGGCCGCCGCCGTGCGGGGCTGGCCGAGTGACCTCAGGGCGCAGCCAGCGAGGGCGCGATCGCCCCGCGTGACAACCCCAGGCGCCTGGGGTCGATGTACTGCTGTCGGTAAATTTCGAAGGGCATGGAGTCACCCGCCTCGATCCGCTGCTGGTCCCGGATCGACTGCGCGCTCAGGGCCTCGAAGTGCGCCTGCGCGCCGGCGTCCCAGGGCTGGGACAGCAGCTGGTCCCGCGTACGCCGGGACCGGTCGACGCCGAAGGCCATGAAGGAGTTGCCGTGGTCTCGCGCCATCACCTCCAGGACGCGCGCCGAGGGCAAGCCCTGAGGCTCGGACAGCATCCGCAGCGCCGCCTGGACGGCGCGCGCGTGGTCGTCCGCGCCGTTCGCCTCGTCGAGCAGACCGGCCACCGGCGCGAAGGCCTGCAGCAGCTCGTGCCCCCATTCGACCAGACCCACCCAGCCCTGCCCGCGCTCAAGCTGCAAGCCGGGCTGGCGGCCAAAGGCGGCGGTCTTGTGCTGGTTGCGTCCGATCTGCGCGATCTCCTGCGGCGTGTCGGGCGGGCTCTCGGACAGCAGGCAGTGCAAAAGGAAAACGTCCAGCAGGTGCATGGCCTGGGCGTTGATGCCCACGGCCTCGAAAGGATCGAGATCCAGCAGCCGCACCTCCACGTACTCGACGCCGCGCTCGCGCAGCGCGTGCAGCGGCCGCTCGCCCGGGAAGATGTTGCGCTTGGGGCGGATGGTGCCGTAGAACTCGTTCTCGATCTGCAGCAGCGTGGTCGCCAGCTGCCGGTAGCCGCCCTGTGCGTCGCGCACGCCAATCGCCTCGTACGCCGGATAGGGCTGGGTCAGCGCCTCGTGCAGCGACGCGGCGTAGCCGTCCAGGTCGTTGTAACTCACGGCCAGTCGGGCCTGGGCTTCGCTCTGGTAGCCCAGTCGCCCCATGCGCAACGAGGTGCCAAACGGCATGTATAGCGTGCCCTCCGACAGGGTCTGGAGCTCGTGCGGTCGTCCCTGCACGAAGCAGGCATTGAGCGCGGGCGAGGCGCCAAACAGATACAGCAGCAGGAAAGCGTGGCGTCGGAAGTTGCGGATCAGGCCGAAGTAGCGCTCGCTGTCCACGCCCGGCATCGACCAGTTGTAGTGGATGCCCGAGATCGTCTGCATGCGCCGTCCGTAGCGGTGCGCCAGTCCCATGCGGTAGACGCTCTTGGCCTGACCCACGTTGGAGGTGCCATAGCGACCGATCGGGATCTCGTCCTCGGGCGGCAAGGCGCAGGGCATGCTGGACGCCCACAGCATCTCGTCGCCCAGGGCGCGCAGCGTGAACTGATGGATACGCGCGAGTTCATCGAGACAGGCCTGCGGCGTGCCGTGCACCCCCGTGATCAGCTCCAGCTGCGCCTCGCTGTAGTCGGTGGTGATGTGGGGATGCGTGAGTGCCGAACCCAGGGCGGGCGGGTGCGCGGTGGCGGCCAGCCGACCGTCCGGGCTGGCGCGCAGGCTTTCTTTCTCGACACCCCGCCGGATCCCCAGCAGGGTTGAGCGGTCCACGGCGCGCAGGACCGCATGGGGGATGTTCATGCTCGCTTTCCAGGGCAGTGCGCCCGGTGAACCGGCGAACTTAACAGCTTTGCCGGATTCCTGCCGGGCGGCCTGCCCCGCGGACGCGAACTCAGTTGCGGTCCATGCGCTGGGTGCGGGGCGTGGCGGGGGCGGTGTCGCTTCCGGTCCCCATGCTGCCGGTCCCCATGCTGCCGCTGGCGCCACTGGCGCCGCTCGTGCCGGTCTCGCTGCGGGCACCGGTGTCGCTGCCCGACCCACTGGCGCCCGCGGAGCCCGAGGCTCCCGAGGTACCCGTGCCGCTGCCGGTGCTGCCGGTGCTGCCGGTGCTGCTGCCGGCGCCCATCGTGCCAGTGCTCCCGCCACTGGCGCCGTAGGGCGATGACTCGGTGGTGGTACCCCCACCAGCGGCGCTGCCACCGGGCGAGGTCGTAGTGCCCTGGGCCAGGGCCGTACCGCAGGTGACGGTCACGGCCAGGCCGGCCAGCAGGCTGCGCAAGAGAGTGGATGCAATCATGTGCGGAACTCCTTGAAAAAGCGGGAACGTCGAAAGACGCCGGCATCGATGCCAGCTGCTTGCAGCCTAGTGAGCCGCAACGCCCGTCCCGTCGGCGGGGGTCCGCAAGCGCTGTCGGACAGGACCATCCGGTCCCGCACGCTGTGACACCGCGCGGACCACCGGGTCCGTCCACCCAAAGACCTCCTGCAGGCTGCGAACCTCGGGCAGCACATAGATCACCGCGCCGTCTCGCGCCCTCGGCGCCAGCACCTCCTCATAGAAGCGTCGGGGCAGGTTGATGCAACCGTAGGAGATGCGGTTGTCGTGCGGCGTGGGCGTCGCCAGGCGCTGTAGGCGGCGTTCTTCCGGCACCCGGGCGCGCACGCGGTGCATGGAGACCGCCGACGCGTAATCCACCCAGACGATGTCCTCGCCCTGCGCGTTCACCCCGGGCTCGGCGATGAAGCGACCCGCAGGCGTGGTGCGCTCCTCGGGGCGGATCTGCGACAGGGGTCGATCGCCGATACCGGGCACCGTGTGGTCACCATGCGCGCTGCCCAGAAGCACCGGTGAAGCGCCCACCAGATGGCCGCTGGCCTCGAGCACGAAGACGCGCGCCTGACGCTTGTCCACGATCACCACCGAGCGACGCCCGTGATCGCCGGTGCTCAGGGCCCAGTGCGCGACTGCGCGCGCCTGCGGCGAGGCGTGCTGAGCGCCGAAATCCGGCAATGGCGCAGGCCACGCCAGCGGGGATGCCATCAGCACCAGGGCCACGGACAGACCCCCCGGTGGCCGGGCGGGCGATCGAGGGAACCGTGTCATCTTGCAGGAGGCGGGTTTTGCCACAGCATGCGCTGCGGGATGCACACCCGGCGTGAGCAGCTGCCCCCGTGCGGTGTAGGAACGGCCCCGGCGCCCGTCCGAGGCGGGCGGGCTTCACGCAGGGTGTCCTGGGCAGGTGTCTCGGAAAAGTCAGTCGCGCCGCATGCCGCGCCACAGGCCGCGCATCACACAGCGCGCACCAGCCGCCACAACGAGGTGACCTCGCGCGCACGCGCCGCCGCGAGCGGATCCTCCGGATCCGAAGCCTTCGGGTGACGCGGCGCGATGTCCAGGCGCTCGCGTACCGCCAGACCGCCGTCCGCGATCAGGGACAGCAGCGCCTCGCGGGTGCGCAGGCCCAGATGCTCGGCCAGGTCGGACAGGATCAGCCAGCCCTCGCCCCCGGGGGCCAGGTGTGCGGACAGACCGGAGAGGAAACCGCGCAGCATCTGGGCATCTGGGTCGTACACCGCGCGTTCGAGCGCGGAGGTGGCGCGTGCGGGGATCCAGGGCGGGTTGCAGACCACCAGCGGCGCCTGCCCGGACGGAAACAAGTCCACCGCCTGCAGCTGCACCCTATCCTGCAGGCCCAGGCGGGTGAGGTTGTCTCGTGCGCAGGCCAGTGCGCGTTCGTTGGTGTCGGTGGCGATGACGCGGTCGACACCGCGCCGCGCCAGGATCGCAGCGATCACACCGGTGCCAGTGCCGATGTCGAAAACCAGCGAGCGATCCGCCGGCAGGGGCGCGCGCGCCACCAGGTCCAGGTACTCGCCACGTACCGGTGAAAAGACGCCGTAGTGTGGGTGGATACGGCCTTGCGCGCCGAGAGCCGGCACCGGCACGCCCTGCTTGCGCCACTCGTGCGCCCCCACCATCCCCAGAAGTTCGCGCAAGGCTACGACGCAAGCCTCGCCGCTGGGCGGCCCCCAGGCCTGGGTACACGCCGCGCGCAGGTCGGGCGCGCGACGCAGGGCAATGCCATAGTCGCCTTCCACCTCGACCAGCAGCATCCCCAGCACGCGCGCGCGCCGTCCCTGCGCCTGACGGTGGCGGTGGAAGCGGTCGGCCTCGTTAAGCGGCTGTGTGGAGGGCGGCGCGGACCGGGCCTTGCGCGGCTTGCGGTCGATCCGCCGGCCCAGGGCCTGCAGCAGCTGCCGTGCGTTGTGGAAATCGCCACGCCAGACCAGGGCCGTGCCCTCGCAGGCCAGGCGATAGGCCAGATCAGCGGGCATCTGGTCGTCCGCCACCTGCAGGCGCGTGGGCGCGGGCCAGCCGGCCTCGCTGCGCCAGCGCGCGGTGCGGCTGGCCCCAGCCTCAAGCCAGGACAGGCGGGAAGGCTCCTGGGCGGGGGTCATGGTCAGAGGGTGGGCGTGGGGGTTGGTCAGAGGCACGCCGATTATCCGGGGCGGCTCGAGGACCTCGGGACGGGCCCGCAAAAGCGGGCATGATTCAACCCGTGAAGCTTCTTGTCAGCCTGCTGCTCGCGGTGGCAGCGTCCCTGGCCAACGCCGTCCCATTCGAAGACACCATGGCCCAGCGCACGCTGGCCTGCACCGCTTGCCACGGCGCCCAGGGCCGCGCCGGCCCCGACGGCTACTACCCGCGCATTGCCGGCAAGCCCGCGGGTTACCTGTACCACCAGCTCCTGCACTTTCGCGACGGGCGCCGCCACTACGGCCTGATGACACGGCTGCTCGATCCGCTGTCGGATGCCTACCTCCTGGAGATCGCGCAGCACTTCGCGAGCCTGGACCTGCCCTACCCGCCGCCCTCCCCCGCGCAGGCGGCACCTGCCGTGCTCGAACGCGGGCGCGTGCTGGCCCTGCAGGGAGACCCGACCCGTCAGCTGCCTTCGTGCGCGCAATGCCACGGCCCCCAATTGACCGGGGTCTTGCCCAACACGCCGGGCCTGCTCGGGCTTGCGCGCGACTACCTCAACGCGCAACTGGGCGCATGGCGTAGCGGTCAGCGCCGCGCCCACGCGCCGGACTGCATGGCCCAGATCGCGCGCGCCCTCAGCCCCGAGGACCTGAACGCCGTCACCACCTGGCTGGCCTCGCAGCCGGTGCCGGCCAACCCCAAGGCCGTGGCCCGCCTGCCCGCGCCCCCCAGCATGGCCTGCGGCAGCGTGAGCCTGCCCACCGTGGGGGCACGGCGATGACATCCACCGCACGCCGGATCGCGTTCGGCCTGGCCGGCGCCGCAGCCCTGGGGGCACTGGTGTTCGCCGGGCTCTACGCCCTGAGCGAGATGTCGGGCCACAACGACGCAACCGCAGGTGCGGCCGCAGTCCTGCCCGCGGCGGAAACGGTCACGCGTGGGGAGTACCTCACGCGAGCGGGCAACTGCATGACCTGTCACACCGATCGCGGGGGCCTACCCTGGACCGGTGGCCGCGCGCTGGCCACGCCGTTCGGCACGCTCTACGCCAGCAACCTCACGCCCGACGCGCGTACCGGCCTGGGCGCCTGGACGGCTGAAGACTTCTGGCGGGCCCTGCACCAGGGCCGATCGCGCGACGGCCGCATGCTGTATCCGGCCTTCCCCTACACCCACTACACCCGCGTCACACGTGCCGATGCCGACGCGATGTACGCTTTCCTGCGGACCCTGCCCCCCGTGGAGCGTGAGAACACGCCGCACGCGCTGCGCTGGCCCTACAGCACCCAGGCGGCGCTGGCGGTGTGGCGGGCGCTGTACTTCCGACCGGGCGGCCACCGCGAGGAGCCCGCCCGCAGTGCCGAATGGAACCGCGGCGCCTACCTGGTGCAGGGCCTGGGCCATTGCGCGGCCTGCCACAGCACGCGCAACGCCTGGGGCGCCAGCGAGGTGCTGGACCTGTCTGGCGGCATGATCCCCATGCAGGCCTGGTACGCGCCCTCGCTGGCCTCGCCGGCGGAGGCGGGTGTGGCCGGCTGGCGTGTGAACGATATCGTGCGCCTGCTGCGCACCGGTTCCTCGACGGACGCCAGCACCCTGGGCCCCATGGCCGAAGTGGTCCTGCATAGCACCCAGCACCTGCAAGAGGCCGACCTGCGCGCGATGGCGGTATTCCTGCAGTCGATCCCGCCGGCGCCTGCCACCCGGGTACCGCCGGCGCCCCCGGTGCCCGCCAGCGTGGCGCAGCGCGGCGCACGGATCTACACCGACCACTGCGCGCAGTGCCACGGCGAACGAGGCGAAGGCGTGGCCGGCGCCTACCCCCGCCTAGCGGGCAACCGCGCCGTCACCCTACCGGTCACAGCCAACCTGGTGCAGGTCACCATCCACGGCGCCTACCCGCCCGCCACCGAGGGCCAGCCGCGGCCCTTCGGCATGCCGCCCTTCGCCCTCACGCTCAGCGACGCCGACATCGCCGCGGTGCTGACCTTCGTGCGCGGGGCCTGGGGCAACGCTGCAAGCGGCGTGAGTGAGCTGGACGTCGCGCAGCAGCGCAGCGCGCGTGACTAGGGCGCCGGATCCTCGGGCGCTCGGTCCGGGCTCAGACGCGCCACGGGCTGCCCCGCCACCGCCGCCAGCTGCTGCGGGGTCACGCGGTGCGGTGCCACCTGCGCCAACGGCAGCAGCACGAAGGCCCGCTGCGTCCAGCGCGGATGGGGCACGGTCAAGTCGGGGCTGTCGATACGCGCATCGCCGTACAGCAGCAGGTCCAGGTCCAGGGTGCGCGGCGCGTGGTGCCAGGGCCGCTCACGGCCCGCGCCCTGCTCGAGGCGATGCAGTTGCGCGAGCAGGTCGGGCGCGGTCAGCGAGGTCTCGACCACGGCCACCGCGTTCACGAAATCTGGCCCCTGCGCCTCGTGTGGCGCCGTGAGGTACAGGTCAGAGACCGCAGTCAGTCGGGTCTGCGGCAGCCGACCGAGTTCCACCAGGGCCTGGCGCACGGACGCCTCAGGGTCACCCAGGTTGGCGCCCAGGCCGATGCAGGCGCTGACCGGATCGCGCGCCATGCGGGCGATCAGCCCTCGCCGCCGCCCTCTGGGGCGCCCGACGCGCCGCCCCCGCCCGAAGAACGGCGGCGACGACGGCGCTTGCGGGCCGGCGGCGTGTTGTCTTCACCGGTGGCCGCATCGCGTGACGCCGCTTCGCCGGGGGTCTCGCCGGCAGGAGCCGAGGCCGGACGCCCGCTGCGCACGCGCCGGGTACCGCGCTGCGACTGCTCGTCACGGACCTGCGCGATGAGGTCTTCGCGCTCGGCATCGCCGGCCAGGCTGAACTCCTGCCACCAGTCGGCCAACACCACGTCCACCTCGCCCACGTCGGCGCGCAGGCGCATGAAGTCAAAGCCCGCGCGAAAACGCGGCTGTTCGACCAGGCTGAACGGCGTGCTGCCCACGCGCTTGTCAAAGCGCGGCTGCATCATCCAGATCTCGCGCATGTCGGCCGCCAGCTTGCCGCGGCCCGACACGTCGCCGATGCGCGCGTTGAACACATCGTCGATCGCATCCTGCAAGGCGGGGAACGGCGGCTGCTTGGCCTGGCGCCGGGCCCACCCCTCGCGTACGTCGGACCACAACACCGCCGCCAGCAGGAAGCTGGGCGCCACCGGCTTGCCCTCGCCCACGCGGCGGTCGGTGTCCTGCAAGGCGGCGCGCACGAAAGGCTGGTCCGCGCGCTCCACCACGAGCTCAAGCAGCGGGTAGATCCCCCGCTCCAGGCCCAGGGCCTTGAGCTGCGCGATGGTGGCCAACGCGTGGCCCGTCTGCAGCAGCTTGAGCATCTCGTCGAACAGGCGGCTTTGCGGCACTTCCGCCAGCAGCTTCTTGCAGGCCTTCAGGGGCGCAGCGGTCTTGGACTCGAGCTGGAAGCCCAGGGGACTGAGCTTGGCCGCGAAGCGCACCGCTCGGATGATGCGTACCGGGTCTTCGCGGTAGCGGGTGGCGGCGTCACCGATCATGCGCAGGCGCTTCTTCTTTGCGTCTTCCATGCCGCCGTGGTAGTCCACCACCACCTGCGTCTGCGGGTCGTAGT
>CAZUKC010000012.1:0-9898 GCA_964620375.1 uncultured Ramlibacter sp.
TCGCCCACGATGTCACCGCCGCGGATCGTGGAGAAACCGATGGTGGACGGATCGCGCTCGCCGGTGACGCCCTCGCGGGCATACACGGCGCAGGTCTTGAGGTCGCGTCCGATCGCCTCGGCGATGACCTCGCCCATCTTGAGCGCGGTGCCGGAGGGCGCGTCCACCTTGTGGCGGTGGTGGGCCTCGATGATCTCGATGTCGTAGCCGGTGGCCAGGGCCTGGGCGGCCATCTGCAGCAGCTTGAGGGTAACGTTCACGCCCACCGACATGTTGGGCGCCATGACGATGGGGATGTCTCGGGCGGCGGCTGCGATGGCCTGCTTCTGGCTGTCCGAGAAACCGGTCGTGCCGATGATCAGGGCGACGCCGCGGGTGCGGCAGGCCGCCAGGTGCGCCAGGGTGCCCTCCGGCCGGGTGAAGTCGATCAGAAACCGCGCCTGGGCCAGACCGACCGCGAGGTCGGCGGTGACCGGCACGCCGCTGGCATGGCCCAGAAAGGCGCAGGCGTCGTTGCCGATGGCGGGGCTGCTGGGGAGGTCGAGTGCGCCAGCCAGCTGGCAGTCGTCGCTGGCGCGGACGGCCTCGATCAGCATGTGGCCCATGCGGCCACTGGCACCGGCAATCGCAATGCGATGGGGAAGCGAGGGAGACGAAGACATGAAATCAGCGCGCCGGCGGCTCCAGGGGCGGGTAAGCGGTGGCCGGCGGCGCCACCGCCGCCGGGGCGGGCGCAGAAGCGGCCGGCAGGGCGAAGCGTTTGAGCTGGGCCTCGGTGGCCTCGAGCGCCGGCGGTGCCTTGCCCTTGCCTTTACGGGCGACGTCCAGCGAAGCGACGAATTCGGCTTCGCTGGGCATGGTGTCGCCCTCGAAACGCTCGAGCGCCTCGCCTTTGAAGTACACGGTCAGGCGATAGGCCTGCGGGGCGAGGTCCTGGCGGCGCAGGGTGAAGACGTAATCCCAGCGGTCGGCGTGGAAGACGCTGGCCAGCAGGGGCGTGCCCAGGAGCTCGCGCACCTGCTGGCGCGACTGGCCCGGCCGCAGCAGGGCGACCTGTTCCCGCGAGACGAAATTGCCCTGGACCACCGGGGCGCGATAGGGCTGGATGACGCCCACCACGCGCTGGGTGGTGCGGTCGACCGTGCCGCAGCCCGCCAGCACGGCGCCGGCCGCCAGGCCCAGGGCGAGGCGGCGCAGGCCCTGGCTCGGGCGCAGGCAAAAGGCATGGACGGGCATCAGGCAGCGGCGGCGTTTATGATCGATCGATTGTAGCGGTCGCCCCCGCGGCGGCGCCGGTCCCCCATGGCGAACATCGACGAACTCAAGAGCACAGGCCTGAAGGCCACGATGCCGCGGCTGAAGATCCTGGACGTGTTCCAGAAGGGGTCGCAGCGGCACATGACCGCCGAAGACGTGTTCCGGGTGCTGCTGGACGAGCGTTCGGACATTGGCCTGGCCACGGTGTACCGGGTGCTCACGCAGTTCGAGCAGGCGGGCATCCTGCTTCGCAGCCATTTCGAGAGCGGCAAAGCCGTCTACGAGCTCAACGAAGGCCAGCACCACGACCATCTGGTGTGCCTGGACTGCGGTCGGGTCGAAGAGTTCTACGATCCCGAGATCGAGAAGCGCCAGCACGACGTGGCCCTGGCCAAGGGCTTCGAAATCGCCGACCACGCCCTGAGCCTGTACGCGCACTGCACGAAGAAGGCGTGCCCCAACCGTCCGCAAGGGCGAGATGGGACGGGCGTCGGCTAGCCGCCTTCGTCTTCCATCGCGCGGCGGTGCCGCTCGACAAACTCCTGGTAGGTGTCCACCCCGCGCAGCTGCAAGATGGTGTTGCGTACCGCCGCCTCGACCAGCACGGCGATGTTGCGGCCGGCCACCACCTGGATCACCGCCTTGCGGATCGGCACCCCCAGCACGTCCTGCGTGAGCGGCTCGTAGGGCAGGCGTTCGTAGTCGCGCTCGAGCGTCTCGCGGCGCACCAGGTGCACGATCAGCTTCAGGCGCATCTTGCGGCGCACCGCGGTCTCGCCAAAGATGGCGCGGATATCGAGCAGACCGATACCGCGCACTTCCAGCAGGTTCTGCAGCAGTTCGGGGCAGCGCCCTTCGATGGTGGTCTGGTTGATGCGGTACAGGTCGACCGCGTCGTCGGCCACCAGGCCGTTGCCGCGCGAGATCAGTTCCAGGCCCAGCTCGCTCTTGCCCAGGCCGGATTCACCCGTGATCAGTACGCCCAGCCCCAGGATGTCCATGAACACGCCGTGCATGGAGGTGCGCTCGGCGAAGTGCTTGGACAGGTAGGCGCGCAGCACGTCGATCACGAAGGCCGACGATTCGCGCGTGGCAAACATCGGGATCTGGGCCCGCTCGCACATCGCCACCAGCGCTTCGGGCGCGGTCTGGCCGTCGGCCAGCACCAGTACCGGCGGCTCCAGGGTGACGATGCGGGCGATGCGCCGCGCGCAGTCGTCGGCCGTGGCGTTGGTGAGGTAGGCGATCTCGCGCTCACCCAGGATCTGCACGCGGTAGGGGTGGATGTAGTTCAGGTAACCCACCAGGTCGGCCCCCGAGCGCGCCGCGCGGACCGCGACCTCGTCGAAGCGCCGCTCGGAGGCGCCCAGGCCCGCCAACCACTCCCACTTGAGCTGCGCGCGGTGGTCCTCGAAGAGGACGTCGGCGCTGACGACGGTGGGTTTCACGGGAGCGTGCGCCGGGCGGGGGTCAGGCCGGCTGCGCGGACTGCCAACCGGAAATCAGCGCGTGCAGATCTTGCGCGCTCGGACTGGATTTCATCTTCTCGCGCAACGGCGCGTCGCTGAGCAGCTCGGCGATCTCGGAGAGGATCTCCAGGTGCTTCTGGGTGGCGGCCTCGGGCACCAGCAGGAAAATCAGCAGGCCAACGGGCCGCTCGTCGGGCGCGTCAAAGCCGATGGGTTGGGCCAGCTGGAACAGCGCCGCCATCGGCGCCTTCAGGCCCTTGATGCGGCCGTGGGGACTGGCAACGCCGTGGCCAAGCCCGGTCGAGCCCAGGCGTTCACGCGCGAAGAGACTGTCGGTGATGAGGGCACGCGACAGGCCGTGAAGGTTCTCGAAGAGCAGTCCGGCCTCTTCGAAAGCCCGCTTCTTGCTGGTGGCATCAACGCTCACCAGCACCTGGTCGGCAGGCAGGATGGACGCAAGGCGGTTCATGGTTGGGGAGTGGATTATGCACCCGCCCCGCCCCTGCGCCGGCCCGCGTCCGGCACGGCTACATCAGACGCTTGGGCGTCTCGTGGGAGTGGTCTTGCAGCCGGGTCTTGTGCCGCCCGACCTGACGATCGAGCTTGTCGACCAGATCGTCCAGCGCTGCATAGAGGTCGGCATGCGAGCTCTCGGCAAAGAGGTCGTTGCCCTTCACGTGGATCATGCACTCGGCCCGCTGCCGTCGCTCCTTTTCCTTCTGCTTCTCTACGGTCAGCAGCACCCGGATGTCCACCACCTGGTCGAAATGCCGGGTGATGCGGTCCAGCTTGGTGGCGACGTAGTCGCGCAGGGCGGGAGTGACTTCCAGGTGGTGGCCGCTGATGGTCAGGTTCATGGGAACGTCTCCTGTGAGGGCGCCGGGGGAATATCGGCTATCCGGGGATGACCGACGGGAATCACACGTCGACTTCACTATGCGCGGGACCTGCCGGAATTGCAACGCGTTTCGCCTGGCCCGTCGGACGCGCCGAATGCCTTCGGCTGATCAGGCGACACAAAGGCCTACTTCTGGGCCGTCTGGCGCGCAGGATCGCGCGGCGTTAGCGGCCGGCCCCAGAGGGCGGTCGGCCGGGCGCTGCGCGGCGGACTTGGGCGCAAGTGGGCGCCAGGTCGGCGGTCCAGGTTGGCGTGCTCGGCGCGCTCGACCTGGGGTTTGTCGCGCGCCGGCGGGTCGGAGCGGCGCTGCAGGAGGGAGGACGGCAGGGACATGGCGGCCGGGCGTGTTCAGTTCCCGTCGCCGCTGCACACGCCTGGCATTCCGGCATGGCTCGGGGGTGGGCGATCGGCGGGCGCGGCGGTTCGCGGGGCCGGTTGGCTCAGGAAGGGCCAGGCACGGCCGCCACGGCGACGGCGGGGCACGACGGACTGCGCGCGGGGGCTGATCGGCGGGCGCCAGCCCGCCGGGGCGGGGCTGGCCTGGGTGGCGAGGTGAATCATCCGGTGGGCTCCTGGGGATCTCGGATCACGGGTCTCGGATCACTCTAGGCACACCCCCTGCGGCAACCTGTCGGACGGGTCGGCCCGCGCCTGTAGGCCGGGGCCTGCCGCCTTGCCGCAGACCCGCGTTGCCCTACCATTGCTGGGCTTGCGGCGGCACGGTGCGTGATGCAACGGCCGCCCTCCTCCCGCCATGCCCGACACCCCGTCCCCGAACGCCCCGCAGCCTGCGTCTCGGCCTTACCCGGCCCTCGTGCTGATGGGCGGCGGCGCGCGCACGGCCTACCAGGTCGGCGTGCTGCGCGGCCTCGCGGCGCTGCTGCGGCTGCAACGGCCCGGCGGTGTCGCGTCCTTTCCGTTCAGGGTGTTGGTGGGCACCTCGGCGGGCGCGCTGAATGTGGCCTACCTGGCCAGCCAGGCCACGACCGGTCTGGACGCGATCGACCGACTGGCGGCGTTCTGGAGCGGTCTGCGCAGCGAGGCGGTGTTTCGCCTGGAACTGCCCCTGTGGGTGCGCTTCTCGCGCCTGCTGGCCGCCACCCGCTTGTGGGGCCAGGCCCGCCGCCAGGGCGCCCTCTTGGACACCATGCCCTTGGTCAGCACCCTGCACCGGGGGATTTCACTGGAGGGCATCGAGCAGTCCCTGCAGGCGGGAGCGATCGACGCGTTGGCGGTGACGGCCTCCAGCTACAGCACCGGGGTGCACTGGACCTTCTGTCACACCGCGGCCGACTCGCCGCGTGCACCCTGGTATCGCACCGGGCGGCGCGCCGAGTTCCAACCTCTGACCATTGAGCACCTGATGGCCTCCAGCGCGCTGCCCTTCCTGTTTCCGGCCACGCCGCTGTGGGTGGACGGACGGCGCGAGTACTTCGGGGACGGGTCGATGCGACAGATTTCGCCCCTGACCCCCGCGGTGCACCTGGGCGCCAACCAGGTGCTCGTGATCGGGGTGGGCCAGCCCCAGCGGGCGGGTCTGTCGGAGCCGGTGGCGGCGAGCGAGCCGCACATGGGGGCGATCGCGGGCCATGCGCTGGCCAGCGTGTTTCACGACACGGTGCAGGCCGACGTCGAGCACGCGCAGCGGGTGACCCGCACCCTGCGTCAGGTGCCACGCGAGGTGGGGGCGCTGCTACCGTACCGACCGATCGACGTGATGCTGATGCAACCGAGCCAGTCGCTGGACGCCCTTGCGCAGGCCCACCTGGGGGCGCTGCCCCTGCCGGTGCGACGCGCGCTGGGCGGGCTGGACGCGCTGCGCACCGGTGGCTCGCTGGCCAGCTACCTGCTGTTCGAGCCGGACTTCGTGCACGCGCTCATGGCCCTGGGCGAGGAGGACGCCTATGCACGCAAGGCCGAACTGCTGTCGTTTTTCGAGAACAGCGAGTTCACCTACGCAAGCTGATGACGCGGCCGCCCCGCCTGAGCACGGCATAATTGAAGTCATCGAAACACCGGAGGCCCTTGCCTTGGACACCTACCCGAGTCGGTAGCTTTCGACGCCCGTGACCGAGGCGTTGAAAGCGGCCCCTGCCCCAACGCCCCACCCCTGTCACGGAGTGAGCCATGCTCAATATCTTCACGCTCGTCAACGGGCGTCTGTTCCAGGAAGAAATCGAGTCCCTGGAGGAACTCTCGAAGTTCCAGCCGATCTGGGTCGACCTGGAGTCGCCCTCCCCCGAAGAAAAACGCTGGGTCAAGCAGTACTTCGGCCTGTCCATCCCCGAAGACGCGATGGACGAGGACATCGAGGAGTCCGCGCGCTTCTACGAAGAAGACAACGGGGACCTGCATATCCGCAGCGACTTCCTGATCGCCGGCGATGACGAGCCGCGCACAGTGCGCGTGGCCTTTATCCTGAACCTGATGAACGACGCCCTCAAGAGCAAGGGCGTGCTGTTCTCCATCCACGACGAGGACGTGCCGGTATTCCGGCTGCTGCGCCTGCGCGCGCGCCGCGCCCCGGGGCTGATCGAGGACGCGAAGGAGGTCCTGCTCAAGCTCTTTGACGCCGATGCCGAGTATTCGGCCGACACGCTCGAAGGCATCTACGACGAGCTGGAAAAAGTGAGCAAGAAGGTGCTGGCCGGCGAAGTGACCGACACGCTGGCCGGCGAGGTGCTGGGCGCGATTGCCCGCCAGGAGGACCTGAACGGGCGCATCCGCCGCAACGTGATGGACACGCGCCGCGCGGTGAGCTTCATGATGCGAAGCCGCATGCTGTCCTCGGACCAGTTCGAGGAGGCGCGCCAGATCCTGCGGGACATCGAATCACTGGACAACCACACCGCGTTTCTCTTTGACAAGATCAACTTCCTGATGGATGCGACCGTCGGTTTCATCAACATCAACCAGAACAAGATCATCAAGATCTTCTCGGTGGCCAGCGTGGCGCTGCTGCCGCCCACGCTGGTGGCCAGCCTGTACGGCATGAACTTCAAGTACATGCCTGAACTGGAGTGGTCCGTTGGCTACCCCTTCGCCCTGGCCCTGATGGTGGCCAGCGCGCTGGTGCCGATGTGGTACTTCAGGAAGCGCGGGTGGCTTCGGTAGCGCCTAGGTTCGCGCCCTCGGGCTTGCGCCCGAACCAGCTTGCGTAGAGCACCGGCAACACCACCAGCGTGAGCAGGGTGGCCGTGACCAGACCACCAATCACCACGACGGCCAGCGGGCGCTGGGTCTCGGCGCCGATGTCCGTGGACAGGGCCATGGGCAGCAGCCCCAAGGCGGCCAGCAAGGCGGTCATGAGTACCGTGCGCAGGCGCTGCATCGAGCCTTCGACCACCGCCTCGATCACGCTCATGCCGCTGGCCTGCAACTGCTGGTAGCCCGAGAGCATCACCACGCCATTGAGCACCGCCTGGCCCGACAGCGCGATGAACCCGATGGCGGCGGAGACCGACAGCGGGATGTTCAGAACCCACAGCGCCACGAAGCCCCCGATCAGCGCCAGGGGCACGTTGACCAGGATCAGGGAGGCCAGCTTGAAGGACTGGAAGGCGTCGAACAGCAGCACGAAGATCAGAAGGAGCGAGATCGGCACCACCAGGGACAGGCGCTTCATCGCGCGCTCCTGGTTCTCGAATTCGCCAGACCACAGGATCTGGTAGCCCGCCGGCAGCGTCACCGCCTTACCCACCCGCTCGCGCATGTCCGCCACGACGGACCCCATGTCGCGGTCCTTGATGAAGATGCCGATGGCCATGGTGCGACGACCATCCTCGCGGGCGATGTTCATCGCACCACTGACCTCGCGGATGTCGGCGACGCTGCCCAGTGGCACGTAACCGCCGTCGGGCGTGGGGATCAGAGTCTGGGGCAGGGCGGCCAGGAGGCGGCGCTCGGCCGGCAGGCGCACCGCCACCGAGAACTTGCGCTCGCCTTCCCAGATCTGGGTGGCGGCCTTGCCACCCAGGGCCGCCTCGACCACGTCCTGGATGTCCTGCACGTTCAGCCCCAGACGCGCCGCGCGGGCCCGGTCGATCTGGATGGCGACCTGCGGCAGGTCGCCAAAGCGGTTGATCTCGGAGCGGAACACGCCCGGCACCTGGCGGATCTCCCGCTCGATCGCCATCGTGAGGTCCTTGAGCTGCGCCAGGTCCTCGCCCCTGACCTTGATGACGATCTGGCCGTCGATCTGCGAGATCGACTCCAGCACGTTGTCCCGAATCGGCTGCGAGAACACCGGCTGCATGCCTGGAATCGCGGAGACCACGGCGTCCATCTGGTCCAGCAGCTGCTCGCGGGTGAGGCCCGGGCGCCAGGCCTCGGGCGGCTTGATGTCGACGAAGACCTCGGCCATGCTGATGGTCTTGGGGTCGGTACCGTCCTCGGGCTGGCCCGCCTTGGAGACGGCGGTGCGCACTTCCGGCACCGTGCGCAGGGCCTTACGCACCTCGCCCAGGACGCGGGACGCCTCTTCGTTGGAGATGCTGGAGGGCAGGCGCAGGTTGACCCAGATCGTGCCCTCATTGAGCTCCGGGAGAAACTCGGACCCCAGTCGGGAGGCCACGACCATCGACAGCGCAAAGGCGGACAGCGCGAAGCCGATCACCCACTTGCGCCGGACCAGCGCCCAGTCGAGCAGCGGCCGGTACAGGCCCTTGCAGGTCAGGACCAGCCGGTTGTCGTGGTGGGGCAGCTTGCGGCGCAGGATCCAGTAGGCGATCAGGGGCACCAGCGTGAGCGAGAACAGCAGGGCCCCAACCAGCGCCGTGGTCACCGACAGCGCCATGGGCTCGAAGATGCGCCCCTCATGTCGCTCCAGGGCGAAGATGGGGATGTGGGCGGCGATGATGATCAGCATCGAAAACAGGGTGGGCCGCCCGACCTCGCTGGCGGCGTCGAGGATGGTCTCCCTGCGCTCGCTCTCTTTCATGTCCTCGCCCTGCTGGGAGAGGCGAAAGAGGATGTTCTCGACGACGATGACCGCGCCGTCCACGATGATGCCGAAGTCCATCGCCCCGAGCGAGAGCAGGTTGGCCGGCACGCCCATGAACTTCAGACCCATGAAGGTCGCCAGCAGCGCCAGCGGGATCACCACCACCACCGCGAAGCTGGCCCGAAGGTTTCCGAGAAACAGGTACAGGACCAGGGAGACCAGCAGCGCCCCCTCCACCAGGTTGCGAAACACGGTGGACAGGGTCTTGCCCATGAGCCAGGTGCGGTCGTAGTAGGGCACGATCTGCACGCCCGGGGGCAGGCCGCGCTGATTGAGTTCGGCGATGCGGGCCTTCACGGCCTTGAGCACCGCGCTGGGGTTCTCGCCCTTGCGCATCACGACGATGCCGGTGACGACATCGTTGTCGTCGTCCTGACCGACCGTCCCCAGGGGCGGGACCGCGCCGACCTTCACCTGGGCGACGTCGCGCACCAGGATGGGGGTGCTGCCCCGGGCGGCCACGACGATGTTGCCGATGTCGTCGGCCGACTGCAGCAGACCCAGGCCGCGGATGGCGTACTGCTGCGCCCCTTGGGCGACGTAGCTGCCCCCCGCGTTGGCATTGCCCCGGCCCAGGGCGTCCAGCAGGTGCTGGAAGGTCAGGCGGGCGGCGCGCAGGCGATCCAGGTCAGGCTGCACCTCGTACTGCTTGATCAGGCCCCCCATGGCGACCACGTCGGCCACGCCGGGAACCTGGCGCAAGGCGCGCTCGACGGTCCAGTCCTCGATGGCGCGCAGGTCGGTGGTGTTGTAGCCGTCGCCCCGTACGCGGTAACGCAGGATCTCGCCCACGGGCGTGGCGTTGGGTGCGATGTTCGCCTCGACGCCGGGCGGCAGGTCGACGGCCCGCAGGCGTTCGTTCACCTGCGCGCGCACGGTGAGGACATCGGCCTTGTCGCCGTAGGTGACGACGGTGAAGGACAGACCGAACTGAGTGTGCGAGAACACGCGGATCGAGTGGGGCAGGCCCGACAGGGCCACCTCGATCGGCAGCGTCACCTGCTTCTCGACCTCCTCCGCCGCGCGGCCCGGGTACAGAGCGATCACGGTGACCTGCGTGTCGGTGACGTCGGGAAAGGCCTCGACGGACAGGTTCAGAAATGAGATCACGCCCCCGATGGCGAAGAGCACCGTGCCCAGGATCACCAGCAGGGGCTGGTGCAAGGCGAAGTGAATCAGCCGCCTCACCGGCTGGCTCCGGCCTGGGCGGCGGAGGCCGGCGCGCCCGTGGGCCGCGCCGGATTCGGATCCGGTCATAGATGCTTGAAGTCT
>CAZUKC010000012.1:9908-17228 GCA_964620375.1 uncultured Ramlibacter sp.
ATCGCGAGGCGGTACTGGCGGGCGAGCAGCAGCATGTTCTGGTTGACGACCTTCTCGCCCGCGGTCAGGCCGCGGGTGACGAGGGTCTCGCCCTGGCCCTGGTAGCCCACGCTGATTTCACGCTGCTCGAAGGTACCCGGCGCGACCTCGACCATCACCCAGTGGGCGGCGCCCTCCAGGCGCACGGCGGGCGTGGGCACCATGACGCCGGCGGGCATCTCGCGCGTGAGACGTGCGGTGGCCAGCATCTCGGACTTGAGCAGGCGCTGCGGATTGGCCACCAGGCCCCGTACCCGGATGGTGCGGGTGGCGGGATCGATGAAGTCGCCCGTGGCGATGACGCGCCCCTCGAATTTCTGCCCCGACAAGGTGGGAACGATCAATTCGAAGCGCGTGCCGGGCTTGAGCACGCCGATCTCGGTCTCGCGCGCGTCCAGGACCACCCACAGGGACGAGGGATCACTGATCACGAACAGGGGTGGAACACCGGGCCCCGATTGCTCGGGGCGCAGTTCCTGCGCGGGGGTGATGTTGCGCTCGACGATGACGCCGGCAGTGCCAGCCACCAGGGCCAGGCGCTGGTCCACGCCGGGACCTTGGGCGCCATACAGGCGCGTGCGGGCCTCGGCGCGCTGCACTTCGGCACGGGCGCGTGCGGCATCGGCCTCGGCCTGCTCCAGGTCCTTGCGGGGCACCACGCCGGCTTCGAACAGCTGTCGCTGACGGTTCAGCGCGTTCTGCGTGAGCTGCGCGTCGGCCTGGGCCTTGGCCGTGTCGGCCTGCGCCACGCCGAATTCGGGGGAGGCGACCTGCGCCAGCACGCTGCCCGGACGCACGGATTGGCCGACATCCGCGTGGACCCGCGTGACCCGGCCGGCAAAGGCCGGGTAGATGCGTTGGGTGTGGTCTTCGTTCCAGACCAGGCGGGCGGGAAGGTCCACGGTGAGGGTGCGCGCGGGCACGGCGGCCACCAGGCCCAGTTGCGGCAGCTGCGGGTGGCCACTGGGGAAGCTCAGTCGCTGGCCTTGCAGCACCGGGTCGGCACGGGGGGGCGCAGCGGGTTCGTCACCCTGGCCGCCGCAGGCGGCCAGGACCAGCGCGAGGCAGGCCAGAAGGCAGGAGGAAAGGCGGTTCACGTCGGAGTCCAGAGGTTCAGGGCGCGGGGGTCGCTAGCCGCAACTGCCAGGCCGTGTGGGCGCGCGCGTAGTCGGTGCGCGCAGCGAGTTCATCGAGCAGCACGGCACGCAGGGTGCGGCGCGCCTCGATCAGGTCGGTGAGCGTCAGCGCGCCCTGGGTGTAGGCCAGTTCGGCCATCGCGGTGACCCGGCGCGCGCGCGGCACGATCTGGGTCTCGAAATCGGCGCGGCGGGCGCTGGCGGTGCGCAGGTCTTCGAGCAGCCGGTTGGCCTCGGTCTCGGCCGCGCGGCGCACCTTTTCCAGCTGGTCCTGCGCCTGCTCCAGGACCGCGCGAGCGCGGGCGATCTCGCCCTCGAAGCCGTAGGCGCCCGCCACGCCTCCCAGAGGCATCTGCAGGCGCAACTCGAGCAGCCGGCGCGAGGTGCCCGGGTAGTGATCGAGCGAAGCGCCGACGGTGACGTCGTTCTTGCGCAGAGCGACCGCGTTGTCCAGGGCGGCCTGAGCCGCCTGCACCCGCTCGCGCGCCGCGCGCACGTCGGGGCGCTGCTCGGTGTCGGGCGGGTGGGCGGGCACCGGGGCGATCGCCGGCCAGGCCGCCTCGGCGCGCGCGTCCCCGCGCAGGCCGGTGAGCTGGCCCAGGACCAGCAGCGCGCGCTGGCGATCGGCTTGAACCGCCCGCAGATCGGACTGGGCGCGGCGTGCCTCGATCTCGGTGCGTAGCGTGTCCTGCTGCGACAGGTCGCCGGCCTGCAGGCGGCGCTGGGCGGCGGCGGCCAGTTCGGCCGCACTGCGCTCGAGGGCGGCTACCTGTTCGATGCGTTCCTGGGCCGCCGCGAGGTCGAAGAAGGCCCCGGCGGCCAGCACCTGCTGCTGCAGCTGCGTCTCGGCCAGCTCCAGGCGCGCGGCCTGCTCGTTGCGCTGCGCCGTCTGGGTGCGCAAGGTGCGCTTGTTGCCACGCTCGACCGTCCAGTCCAGGCCCACGCCCTTGTCGATGCGCTTTTCGCGCAAGGTGTTGCCGGGGCCGACCCCGTTTTCGAGATCGATGGAGGACGTCTTGGCCGAGAGCACCGGCACCGGCGCGCGGTCCGCGGACACCACGTCGGCTGCGGCTCCGGCGACAGCGCGTCGCGCCAGCGCCACCTCCACGTTGTCACGCGCGGCCTGCAGCACCTGCGGCAAGGTCAGTACCGCTGCGGGCGGGAGGGTCTGGGCGGCTGCGGACACGGCCCATCCCGCGAAGCTCGCGAAGACGAGAACGAGAGGGCGAAAGTCCATGGGGATTCCGGGAAACCCCCTAGTAGAAACGCGAACGGCGCGAGCGGACTAACGTAATTGCACGTACGCAGCATCCACACGTTGGAGATCAGGGTAAACCCTGATCAGAGGCGTGCGAGCAAGGCCTGGACGATGGCCGCCGAATGCGGGCTGGCGACGGTCTCGACGAAGCGGGTGAAGTCGCCATGCGCATCGTCGTCGGCGCGGTCAGAGACGGTGCGCACCGCCGCATAGGCCACGCCGTAGTCGTGGCACACCTGGGCGATGGCGGCGCCTTCCATTTCCACCGCCAGGGCATCGGGCAGTTCCGCCTGCAGGGCGCGGGCCTCAGCGGTGGTGGAGACGAAGCGGTCGCCGCTCACGATCAGGCCCCGGTGCAGGGCTGCGCCCGGCAGGGCGCGCCGCACCGCGTCGGCCAGACGTTGCGTGAGTGCGGCGTCCGTCGCGAAGCGCGAGCAGCCGTACAGGGGGACCTCGTGACGCGGAAAGATCGGCGAGGCGTCCAGGTCATGCTGCAGGAAGGCGTCGGCCACGACCACGTCCCCGACCCGCACCCCCGGACCCAGACCGCCCGCAACCCCGGTGAAGACGATCTCGCGCACGCCGAAATGCTCGATGAGGGCGGTGGCCGTGGTGGCCGCCGCGACCTTGCCGATGCGCGAGAGGACGGCAATGACCTCCTGGCCGTGCAGGTGGCCGCGCCAGAACTCGCGGCCGGCCACGACGGTCTTGCGCTCGTCGGGCAGGAGCTCGAGCACCGCCGCCAGCTCCTGGTGCATGGCGGCGACCAGGGCCAGGGGTGCTGTCATCGAAGCAGGGGGCTGACGAGGGGGCTCACGTCTTGTCTCGCAGCTCGCGGCGCAGGATCTTGCCCACCGGCGTCTTGGGCAGCTCGGTGCGGAACTCCACCACCTTGGGCTGCTTGTAGCCGGTGAGGTTGGCACGGCAGTACTCGCGCACCTGGGCTTCGGTCAAGGCCGGATCCTTCTTGACGATCACCAGCTTGACGGCCTCGCCGGTCTTGTCGTCTGCCACGCCCACCACCGCACATTCGAGCACGCCAGGCAACTGGGCGACCACGTCTTCGACCTCGTTGGGATAGACGTTGAAGCCCGAGACCAGGACCATGTCCTTCTTGCGGTCGATGATCTTGAAGTAACCGCGTTCGTCCATGAAGCCGATGTCGCCACTCTTGAAGTAGCCGTCGGGCGTCATGACCTTGGCGGTCTCGTCGGGGCGCTGCCAGTAGCCGGCCATCACCTGCGGGCCCTTGATCGCGATCTCGCCGGGCTGGCCCACCGGGACGTCGTTGCCGGCGTCGTCGATGATCTTCATCCAGGTGGACGGGATCGGCACGCCGATAGTGCCCGAGAACTCGGTGGCGGTGACCGGGTTGCAGCTGGCCGAGGGCGAGGTCTCGGACAGGCCGTAGCCCTCGCAGATCGGACAGCCGGTCTTCTCCAGCCAGAGCTTGGCCACCGCGCTTTGCACCGCCATGCCACCGCCCACCGAGACCTTGAGGTTGCTCCAGTTGACGGTGTGGAAGTCGGGGTGGTTGGCCAGGCCGTTGAACAGCGTGCTGACCGCCGGCAGGCTGTGGAAGGTGTGCTTGGACAGCTCCTTGAGCACCGCCGGCAGGTCGCGCGGGTTGGGGATCAGGATCAGTTTGCCGCCATTGCGCATGGACAGCATCATCCCCACGGTGAACGCGAAGATGTGATAGAGCGGCAAGGCGCACACACCGGTGGGCTGCTCGTTGTCGGGGATGCGCTTCATGACCGGGTCGTTCCAGACCTCGGACTGCAGCACGTTGGCGATGACGTTGCGATGCAGGAGCACCGCGCCCTTGGAGACGCCGGTGGTGCCGCCGGTGTATTGCAGCACCGCGATGTCGTCGGGACCCAGGGTGGGACGCTGCAGGGTCGCGCCCTCGCCGCGGGCCAGGGCGTCGTTGAAGCGAACCGCGCCAGGCAGCGAGTACGGCGGCACGAGCTTCTTCACGTTGCGCACCACGTAGTTGACGATGGCGCCCTTGAGGAACCCCAGGCGGTCGCCCATGGACGCCAGCACCACGTGCTTGACCGGCGTGTTGGCGATGCACTGCTGCAGCGTGGCTGCGAAGTTCTCGATGATGACGATGGCCTTGGCCCCCGAGTCGCGCAGCTGGTGCTCAAGCTCGCGCGGGGTGTACAGGGGGTTGACATTGACCACCACGAAGCCGGCGCGCAGGACGGCCGCCACCGCCACCGGGTACTGCGGCACGTTGGGCATCATGATGGCAACGCGGTCGCCCTTGGCCAGGCCCAGCCCCTGCAGATAGGCCGCCAGGGCGCGGCTCTGGGTGTCGGTCTGGCCGAAGGTGGTGTCCTTGCCCAGGAAGCTGTAGGCGCAGCGTTCGCCAAACTTTGCGAAGCTTTCCTCCATCAGTTCCACGAGCGAGGCGTAGCGCGTGGGGTCGATGTCGGCAGGCACGCCGCTGGGATAGGCAGACAGCCAGGGGCGGTCGGTCATGGTCGTCGTCTCCTTCTGGTGAAACCACGCCATTGTGGCGGCGGTCGGCTTATTCGATGGCCTTACCCATGTCCTCGACCACCTTTTTCGCGTCCCCAAAGACCATCATGGTCTTGTCCATGTAGAACAGCTCGTTGTCCAGGCCGGCGTAGCCCGCGGCCATGGAGCGCTTGTTCACGATGACGGTCTTGGCCTTGTAGGCCTCCAGGATCGGCATGCCGTAGATCGGGCTGCCCTTTTGCAGGGCCGCCGGGTTCACCACATCGTTGGCGCCCAGGATGATGGCCACGTCGGCCTGGCCGAATTCGCCGTTGATGTCTTCCATCTCGAAGACTTGGTCGTAGGGCACTTCGGCTTCCGCCAGCAGCACGTTCATGTGACCGGGCATGCGGCCGGCCACCGGGTGGATGGCGTACTTGACGGTGATGCCTTTGTGCGTGAGTTTTTCGGCCAGCTCCTTGACCGCGTGCTGCGCGCGGGCCACGGCCAGGCCGTAGCCAGGGACGATCACCACGGTCTCGGCGTTGGACAGCACGAAGGCGGCATCGTCGGCGCTGCCGCTCTTGACGGTACGCTGCACCGCGCTGCCTCCGGCTTGCGCCGCGCCCGCGTCGCCACCGAATCCGCCCAGGATCACGTTGAAGAACGAGCGGTTCATCGCCTTGCACATGATGTACGAGAGGATGGCGCCGGAGGAGCCGACCAGCGAGCCGGCGATGATCAGCATGCTGTTATTGAGCGAGAAGCCGATGCCCGCCGCCGCCCAGCCCGAGTACGAGTTGAGCATGGACACCACCACCGGCATGTCGGCACCGCCAATCGGGATGATGATCAGCACGCCCAGCACGAAGGCCAGGGCCAGCATGGCGTAGAAGGCCGTCCAGTTCTCGGTGACGGTGTAGACCCCGCCCAGCACGAGGGTGGCAATGCCCAGGGCCAGATTGAGCAGGTGCTGGCCGGAGAAGACCACCGGCGCGCCCTGGAACAGGCGGAACTTGTACTTGCCCGAGAGCTTGCCGAAAGCGATGACCGAACCGCTGAAGGTGATCGCGCCGATGGCCGCCCCCAGGAACAGCTCCAACCGGTTGCCCTTGGGAATCTGGCCGATGGCCGCGGCGATGCCGAAGGCCTGCGGCTCGACGACCGCCGCGATGGCGATGAAGACCGCGGCCAGGCCGATCATGGAGTGCATGAAGGCCACGAGCTCGGGCATCTTGGTCATCTCGACCCGCTGGGCCATGATGGCGCCGGCAGT
Organism: uncultured Ramlibacter sp.; assembly: GCA_964620375.1. Classification (GTDB taxonomy): domain Bacteria; phylum Pseudomonadota; class Gammaproteobacteria; order Burkholderiales; family Burkholderiaceae_C; genus Ramlibacter. The sequence goes on from CAZUKC010000012.1 coordinate 16,087, forward strand.
GCCGCCCACCAGCAGGCCCAGGAGGACCCAGCCCATGCCCGCACCCACGCCGCCCGCGATCTGGACGATGTAGGCCACGGTGGTGAGCACGGCGATGGTCATGCCCGCCATGCCGAAGAGATTGCCGCGGATGGAGGTGGTGGGATGCGACAGGCCCTTCAAGGCCTGGATGAAGCAGACCGACGCCAGCAGGTACAGCAGGACGATGAGGTTCATGCTCATTTGGGGGCCTCCGTCTTGCGCTCTTTCTTCTTGAACATCTCCAGCATGCGGCGGGTGACGAGGAAGCCGCCGAAGACATTGACCGCCGCCAGGGCGACGGCGAGCACGCCCATGGTCTTGCCCAGGGTGGTGTCGGTGAGGGCGGCGGCCAGCATGGCGCCGACGATGACGATGGCGGAGATCGCGTTGGTCACGGCCATGAGCGGCGTGTGCAGCGCGGGGGTGACGGTCCAGACCACGTGGTAGCCGACGTAGATGGCCAGCACGAAGATGATCAGGTTGGTGACGGTGGGAGAGATGATGTCCATGGGGGGCTCCGCGGCTTATTTGCGCTTGACTTCGCCGTTGTGGGTCATGAGGCAGGCCGCGACGATGTCGTCCTCGAGGTTGATCTGCAGCTCGCCTTCTTTCGTGAGCACCAGCTTGAGGAAATCGAGCACGTTGCGGGCATACAGGGCCGAGGCGTCAGCGGCCACCAGGGCCGGCAGGTTGGTCTCGCCCACCAGGGTGACGCCGTGCTTGACCGCGGTCTTGCCGGCTTCAGTGAGGGGGCAATTGCCGCCCTGGGGCGCGGCCAGGTCGACGATGACCGAGCCCGGCTTCATGGCCTTGACCATGTCCTCGGTCACGAGCACCGGCGCGGGGCGACCGGGAATCAGGGCGGTGGTGATCACCACGTCGGCCAGGGCCACGCGCTTGGCGACCTCGGCCTTCTGGCGTTCAAGCCAGCTTGCAGGCATGGGGCGCGCGTAACCGCCCACGCCTTCAGCCGCGTCTTTTTCTTCTTGCGTCTCGTAGGGCACGTCGATGAACTTGGCGCCCAGAGACTCGACCTGCTCCTTGACCGAGGGACGCACGTCAGAGGCTTCGATGACTGCGCCCAGGCGCTTGGCGGTGGCGATGGCCTGCAGGCCCGCCAC
>CAZUKC010000013.1:0-16099 GCA_964620375.1 uncultured Ramlibacter sp.
AGGTCAAGTGATATTCGAGGTCGTAGCGGGCCAGGATGTCGGCCACCTGCTGCTGCAGGCCCTCGGCGGTGCACTCGGTCGAAAAGCGGAAGTTGAAGTCCACCACCACTTCGCCTGGGATCACGTTGCCTGCACCTGTGCCGCCGTGAATATTGCTGATCTGAAAGCTCGTGGGCTGGAAATAGGCGTTGCCCCGGTCCCACTCGGTGGCCGCCAGCTGCTGCAGGGCGGGCAGGGCCTCGTGGATCGGGTTGCGCGCGAGCTGCGGGTAGGCGATATGACCCTGGATGCCCTTGACCGTGAGCTTGCCCGTGAGGCTGCCCCGGCGCCCGTTCTTGATCATGTCGCCCAGGCGCTGCACCGAGGTGGGCTCGCCCACGATGCACCAGTCCAGGCGCTCGCCGCGGGTCTTCAGCGCCTCGCACACCACCACCGTGCCGTCGACGCTGGGGCCTTCCTCGTCGCTGGTGATCAGCATGGCGATGGACAGGGCCGGTTGCGGCGTGGCGGCCAGGAATTCCTCGACGGCCACGGTGAAGGCGGCGATGGAGGTCTTCATGTCGGCGGCGCCGCGCCCATAGAGCTTGCCCTGATGGTGGTGCGGCACGAAGGGGTTGCTGTGCCACTGGTCGACGGGGCCGGTGGGCACCACGTCGGTGTGGCCCGCAAAGACCACGGTGCGCGCGCCAGTGCCGGGGCGCTTGGCCCACAGGTTGGTGACACGGAAGGTCTCGGGCCCGCTGGCCAGGGTCTCGCACGCGAAGCCCAGAGGCGTCAGCCTGCTGGCCAGGAGGTCCTGGCAGCCCGCGTCATCGGGCGTGATCGAACGACGCGCGATCAGTTGCTCGACGAGGATGACGGTGGGATTCATGCAGACCCGGCAGGCGAGGGGAAGATCAATCGCGCGCTCAGTCGCCAGTTCAGTCGCGAAGGAGGTCGTTCAAGCTGGTCTTGGCGCGCGTCTGCGCGTCGACGCGCTTGACGATGATGGCGGCATACAGGCTGTACTTGCCGCCGTCCTTGGGCAGGCTGCCGGAGATCACCACCGAGCCTGCCGGGACGCGCCCGTAGCTGACTTCGCCGGTGGCACGGTCGTAGATGGGGGTGCTCTGACCGATGTAAACGCCCATGGAGACGACCGAGTTCTCCTCGACGATCACGCCTTCGACGATCTCCGAGCGCGCGCCGATGAAGCAGTTGTCTTCGATGATGGTGGGGTTGGCTTGCAGGGGTTCGAGCACGCCGCCCAGGCCCACGCCGCCCGACAGGTGGACGTTCTTACCCACCTGCGCGCACGAGCCCACGGTGGCCCAGGTATCGACCATGGTGCCTTCGTCGACGTAGGCGCCGATGTTTACGTAAGAGGGCATGAGGATGGCGCCCTTGGCGATGAAGCTGCCGCGGCGGGCCACGGCCGGCGGCACCACACGCACGCCAGTGGCGGCCATGTCCTCGGGCGAGAGGTGGGCGAACTTGGTGGGCACCTTGTCGTAGAAGCCCAGGTCGCCGGCCTTCATGATCTCGTTGTCCTTCAGGCGGAAGGACAGCAGCACCGCCTTCTTGATCCACTGGTGCACCGTCCACTGGCCCACGCCCTGACGCGTGGCCACGCGCATCGCGCCCTTGTTCAACTGGGCGATGACGTGCTCGACGGCCTCTGAGACCTCTTTGGGAGCCGCCTTGGGCGAGAAGCTGGCGCGGTTCTCCCACGCGGCGTCGATGATCTGCTGAAGCTGTTGGGTCATGAGGTGCTTTTTCTGGATTGAACGAACTGGACGATGCGCTGGGCGGCCTCGAGGCATTCGGCGGTATCGGCCACGAGAGCCATACGGATACGCCCCGCGCCGGGATTTGCGCCCTGGCTATCCCGGGCGAGGTAGCTGCCCGGAAGGACGGTCACATTGTATTGAGCGAGCAATTCCCTCGCGAAAGACTCGTCGCTGCCCTGAACGCCCGCCCAGAGGTAGAAGCTGGCGTCGGGCAGACGCACGTCCAGCACCTGCGACAGCAGGGGCGTGACCTGCGCGAACTTCTGTCGGTACATCGCGCGGTTGTCCACCACGTGCGCCTCGTCATTCCAGGCGGCGATGCTGGCGGCCTGGACCACCGGGCTCATGGCGCTGCCGTGGTAGGTGCGATAGAGCAGGAACTGCTTGAGGATGGACGCGTCGCCGGCGACGAAGCCCGAGCGCAGGCCCGGCACGTTGCTGCGCTTGGACAGGCTGGTGAAGGCCACCAGTCGCTCGAAGTTCTGGCGGCCCAGGCGGGCTGCGGCCTCCAGGCCGCCCAGGGGCGGTTCGTCTCGGAAGTAGATCTCGCTGTAGCACTCGTCTGAGGCGATGGTGAAGCCGTAGCGGTCCGAGAGCGCGAAGATCTTCTGCCACTCGTCCAGCGGCATCACCGCGCCGGTGGGATTGCCCGGCGAGCACACAAAGACCAGCTGCGCGCGCGCCCAGACCTCGGGTGGCACGCTGTCCCAGTCGACCGCGAAGTTGCGCGCCGGGTCACTGGGCACGTACCAGGGGGTGGCGCCCGCCAGCAGCGCCGCGCCTTCGTAGATCTGATAGAAGGGATTGGGGCAGACCACCACCGCCTGGCCTTTCGGGTTGCGGCTCGGGTCGATCACCGCTTGCGCGAAGGCAAAAAGGGCCTCGCGCGAGCCGTTCACCGGCAGCACTTGCGTCGCGGGGTCCAGGGTCAGCCCGTAGCGGCGTTGCAGCCAGCCGGCGCAGGCTTCACGCAGGCGCGGCTCGCCGCCAGTGGCCGGGTAAACCGACAGGCCGGCCAGCGATTCCATCATCGCGGTCTGGATGAAGGGTGGCGTGGGGTGGCGAGGCTCGCCGATGCCCAGACTGATCGGGCGATAGGCCGGATTGGGGCTCACACCCGAGAACAGGGCCCGCAGCCGCTCAAAGGGGTAGGGCTGCAGCGTGGCCAGAAGGGGATTCATGCCCAGGATTATCGGCGGGGCCGCGCGACCCCCCGAACGTGGCCGGAAAAACCACTACCTAAGTACCCACCGCTCGCCCCGCCCGGGGACCGGTGGGCAATGGGCTCACAGGTATCATCGCCGCTTCCTTTCAGAGTCAGCTACACGGGCAGCGGTCGTGCGTCTCACCTCCATCAAGCTTTCGGGTTTCAAGTCGTTCGCCGAACCCACCAACTTCATGCTGCCCGGCCAGCTGGTGGGCGTGGTCGGCCCCAACGGGTGCGGCAAGTCCAACATCATGGACGCGGTGCGCTGGGTCCTGGGCGAATCGCGCGCCTCCGAGCTGCGCGGCGAGTCCATGCAGGACGTGATCTTCAACGGCACGACCACACGCAAGCCGGCTTCCCGTTCCTCGGTCGAACTGGTCTTTGACAACGCCGACCACCGCGCCGGCGGTCAGTGGTCGCAGTTCACCGAAATCGCGGTCAAGCGCGTGCTCACGCGCGACGGCACCAGCAGCTACTACATCAACAACCAGCCGGTACGTCGGCGCGACGTGCAGGACGTCTTCCTGGGCACAGGCCTGGGACCGCGCGCCTACGCCATCATCGGCCAGGGCACGATCAGCCGCATCATCGAATCCAAGCCCGAAGAACTGCGTCTTTTCCTCGAAGAGGCGGCGGGCGGCTCCAAGTACAAGGAGCGGCGGCGCGAGACCGAAAACCGTCTGTCCGACACCCGCGAGAACCTCACCCGCGTCGAGGACATCCTGCGCGAGCTCACCGCCAACCTCGAGAAGCTGGAGAAGCAGGCCGAGGTGGCGCAGCGTTACAACAGCCTGCAAGCGGACGCCACCCTCAAGCAGCATCAGCTGTGGTTCCTGAAACGCGCCGAAAGCGAGGTCGACCAGGTTCGCCTCAAGCAAGACGCCGACAAGGCCGTCAATGACCTGGAGTCGCGTGTGGCCGACCTGCGGCATGTCGAGAGCGAGCTCGAGACCATCCGCCAGGCGCACTATGCCGCGGGCGATCAGGTGAACCAGGCCCAGGGGGCGCTCTACGAGGCCAGCGCCGAGGTCGGCCGCCTGGAGGCCGAGATCCGCTTCGTGGTCGAAGGCCGTCAGCGCGTCGAGCAGCGACTGCTCCAACTGAAGGAACAACTTGCGCAGTGGGCCGCCCGCCGCGACGATGCCGCCGCCGAGATCGAAACCCTCGCCGGCCAGGGCCTGCAGGCCGAAGAACAGGCCGTGCTCCTGGCGGCCCAGGTCGAGGAGCAGGCCGCCCGCCTGCCCGAGCTCGAAGAGGCCCTGCGCCAGGCGCAGGCCCGCGCCGGCGAGCAGCGTGGCAGCGTGGCCCAGGTGCAGCAGCAGATCCAGGTGCTGGCCGCCGACCAGCGCAACATCGAAGAACAGAGTGGCCAGTTGAACCTGCGCCGCGAACGCCTGGTGGCCGACCGCAATGCCCTGGCTGCGCCCGACGAGGCGCGCCTGATCAACCTGCAGCAGCAACTGGCCGCCGCCCAGGAAGCGGCGGCGATGGCGGACGCCCAGTTACAGGAACTGCAGGAGCAGGTGCCCCAGCTCGATGACGACCGCAAGGCCAAACAGCAGGCGGTCAACGAGCAGACCGCGCGCCAGGCCGACCTGTCCGCGCGCCTGGAGGCGCTCAAGGCCTTGCAGGACAAGGTACGCACCGACGGCAAGCTGCGGCCCTGGCTCGCCAAGCACGGCCTGGACGGCCTGCAGGGCCTGTGGAGCCGCATCCACATCGAGGCCGGCTGGGAGAACGCTCTGGAGGCGGCGCTGCGTGAGCGACTGTCGTCCCTGGAGGTGTCCCGCCTGGAGATGGTCCGCGCCTTTGCCCAAGACGCACCGCCCGCCAAGCTGTCCTTCTACAGCCCGCCGCAGGCCGGTACCCCCGAGGGCAGCAGCGCGCTGCCGCGCCTGTCTGAGCTGCTGCGCCTGAACGACGCCGGCCAGAAGGCCCTGCTGGCCAACTGGCTGCATGGCTGCCTGACCGCATCCACCTTCGAAGACGCCCTGGCCGCTCGCGAAACGCTCAGGCCCGGGGAGGTGATCTACACCCCGCAGGGCCATGCGGTCACCGCCCACAGCGTGAGTTTCTATGCGCAGGACTCCGAGCAGGCCGGCCTGCTGGCGCGCCAGCAGGAGATCGAGAACCTGGAAAAGCAGCTGCGGGCCCAGGCGCTGATCGCCGAAGAGGCCCGTTCTGCGCTGGTGCGCGCCGAGGCCGCTTACACCGACGCCTCGCAGCGCCTGGTCTCGGTGCGCCGTGAAGCTTCCGAGACCCAGGCCCGCGCCCACGAGCTACAGGTCGAAACCTTGCGCCTGACGCAGCTGGCCGAACAGACCCGCGCCCGCAGCGAGCAGATCGCCGGCGACCTGGCCGAGGTCGATGCCCTCCTCGAAGAACTGCAGGAGCGTCGCGTCACCGCCGAGGCCCGATTCGAGGAGCTGGACATGCAGCTGGCGGATACGCAGGAGCGGCACGCGCAGCTGGACGAGCGCGTGCTCGAGGCCGAACGCAAGCTGGCCGAATCGCGCGAGCAGCAACGCACCCTGGAGCGCCAGGCGCAGGAGGCGCAGTTCGCCCAGCGCGCCCTGGAGGCCCGCCGCGGCGAGTTGCAGCGTGCCATCGAGACTGCCGGCCAGCAGGCCACTGCGCTCACCGACGAAGAATCCCGCGCCCGAGACGAGCTCTCGCGTCTGAGCGACGCTGCGGCCCAGGCCGGACTGCAAGACGCGCTCGCCCTCAAGTCCGAACGCGAAGAGGTGCTGGGCGCCCGACGCAGCGAATACGACGACCTCACCAACAAGCTGCGTGCCAGCGACGAGCGCCGCCTGGCCCTCGAGCGCGAGCTCGAGCCGATGCGACAGCGCATCACCGACCTGCAGCTGAAAGAGCAGGCTTCACGCCTGGGCCTGGAGCAGTACACCCAGCTCCTGGCCGATGCCCAGGCCGACCTTGAAGCGGTGGCCCGCAGCGTCGAGGAGGGCAACGTGCGTCTGACCGGTCTGCAGGGCGAGATTGACCGCCTGCACCGCGAGATCAATGCCCTGGGCGCGGTCAACTTGGCCGCTCTGGAGGAACTGGCCTCCGCTCGCGAGCGCAAGCAGTTCCTGGACGCCCAGTCGGCCGACCTGACCGAGGCGATCAACACCCTGGAAGACGCGATCCGCAAGATCGACGCCGAGACCCGCGAGCTCCTGGGCGGCACCTTCAAGGCCGTCAACGAGCACTTCGGTCGCATGTTCCCCGAGCTGTTTGGCGGCGGCAACGCCAGGCTGGTGATGACGGGCGAGGAGATCCTGGACGCGGGCGTGCAGGTCATGGCCCAGCCCCCGGGCAAGAAGAACCAGACCATCCACCTGCTCTCGGGCGGCGAGAAGGCGCTGACCGCCATCGCGCTGGTCTTCGCGATCTTCCAGCTCAATCCTGCGCCGTTCTGCCTGCTGGACGAAGTCGACGCGCCGCTGGACGACGCCAACACCGAGCGCTATTCCAAGCTGGTCACCACCATGAGCAAGAGCACGCAGTTCCTGTTCATTTCCCACAACAAGATCGCGATGGAGATGGCCGAGCAACTGATCGGCGTGACGATGCAGGAGCAGGGGGTCTCGCGCATCGTGGCGGTGGACATGGAGTCCGCTGTCTCCATGGCGCAAGTCTGATCCCGGGCGGTCCGCCATGAGCAGCTTGACCGTCGGCCTGGCGATCTTGGGCGGCACCACCCTGGCCGCCCTGGTGGCCTGGAACGCCTGGACCCACCGCCGTCACACGCCGCGACAGCCCGAGCAGTCGCCGCTGCCCGTGCCGGTCGACCCGCTCGAGCCGGTGCTACGCGATGACGCCGCGCCCGATGCTCCGCAGGTGCCGGACTCCGAGGACGATCGCGACACGCGGCCCGTCGAGCCTGCCGACCCGGTGCTGGCAGACGCGCCCCTGGGGCCGGTGCCGGTGCCCGAGCGCAAGCCGCCCCTGGACGCCCTGATCGACTCCATCGCCTCGATCGCGCTGGATGGCCCGCCCGTCTCCGGGGATGCGGCGCTGTCGGCCCTGCCGCCCACCCGGCGCGTGGGCAGCAAGCCCTTCGCCGTCGAAGGCCTGAACGACGCCACCGGCCAGTGGGAGATGCCGCAGGCCGGCCAGCGTTACGGTGCCTTCCAGGCCGGCGTGCAGCTTGCCAACCGCTCGGGCGCCCTGAACGAGATCGAGTTTTCCGAGTTCGTGGTCAAGGCTCAGGCCTTTGCCGACGCGGTGGGCGGTACCGCCGATTTTCCCGACATGCGCGACGAGGTCGCCCGCGCACGAGAGCTCGACCAGTTCGCCAGCGCACGCGATGCGCAATTGAGCCTGACCCTGCGTGCGCGCCTGGTCGCCTGGAGCCCCGGCTACCTGCACCAGCACGCATCGCGCCTGGGTTTTGTGGCGGGCGCGTTGCCCGGTCGCCTGGTGCTGCCGGCCAGCACCGCCGGCGCCTTGCCGATCATGAGCCTGACCTTCGACACCCAGGCCGCTCTGGCCGACGACCCCACCCAGGCGGCGCTGCTGGAGTTCACGCTGACCATCGACGTGCCCCAGGTACCCCGCGAAGAGCAACCCTTCGAGCGCCTGCGCGAGGCCGCTGCGGTGCTCTCGCAGTCGATGGACGGCATCATCAGCGACGACCGCGGCCAGCCGATACGCGACGAGGTCCTCGACGCGATCGGCGCGGAGCTGACGGCGCGCTACGACAGCCTGGACGCCCGCGAACTGTCGGCAGGCTCGCCCCTCGCGCGCCGGCTTTTCAGCTGACCGTGGCCATGCCGCGCCTGATCGCATGTCCTTCGCGGGCGAGGCCGGTATCCCCATGACCTTGCCGCCGTCCGTGTCACCGTCCGCGCGCGCGGAGACCCTGCGCGCGCTGCTGCACCACCACGCCCACCGCTATTACGTGCTGGACGCGCCGGAGATCCCGGACGCCGAGTACGACCGCCTGTTTCAGGAGCTGCAGGCCCTGGAGGCCCAGTACCCCGAGCTGCGGACGCCGGACTCGCCCACCCAGCGCGTGGGAGGCAAGCTGCTGGAGGGCTTCGCCAAGGTGCGGCACACGGTGCCCATGCTGTCGATCCGCACCGAGACCGACATCGAAGCGACCGGGGCACGCAACTTCGACGCCCGGGTGCGCCGCGAGCTGGGTCTGGCCGCGGATGCCCCTCCCGTCGAGTACGTGGCCGAACTGAAGTTCGACGGCCTGGCGATCAACCTGCGATACGAGAACGCTTGCCTGGTGCAGGCCGCCACCCGCGGTGACGGCGAGGTGGGCGAGGACGTCACCCAGAACATCCGCACCATCGGCCAGATCCCGCTGCGACTGCCCGCCGATGCCCCGCCGCTGCTGGAGGTGCGCGGTGAGGTCTACATGCGCCGCGACGACTTCGAGCGGCTGAACGAGTCGCAGCGTGCACGCATCGCCCGTGGCGAGAAGCACGAGAAGACCTTCGTCAACCCGCGCAACGCCGCCGCGGGTGCGGTACGCCAGCTCGATCCCGCCATCGCACGCCAGCGCCCCCTGTCGTTCTACGCCTACGGTTGGGGCGACATCCAGGGCGGACCAGCCTTCGAAACCCACTACCAGGTGCTGCAGGCCCTCAAGGCCTGGGGCTTTCCGGTCTCGGAGCGGGTGCAGATCGCGCGGGGCGCCGAGGACCTGGTGGCCTATCACCAGGCGGTGGGCCAGGCGCGCGACCAGCTGCCCTTCGATATTGACGGTGTGGTCTACAAAGTGAATGCGCTGGCCCTGCAGAAGCAGCTGGGCTTCGTCACACGCGAGCCGCGCTGGGCGGTGGCGCACAAGTTCCCCGCGCAGGAACAGGTCACGACGGTGGAGACGATTGACGTGTTCGTCGGCCGCACCGGCAAGCTCACGCCGGTGGCACGCCTGAAGCCCGTGTTCGTGGGCGGGGTCACCGTCACCAACGCCACGCTACACAACGAGGACGAAGCCCGGCGCAAGGACGTGCGGGTGGGCGATCAGGTGATCGTGCGCCGTGCCGGCGACGTCATCCCCGAGGTCGTCGCCGTTGTGCCCGACACGCGCACCCACGACGCGCCCGCCTTCACCATGCCTCGGCACTGCCCCGTGTGCGGCAGCGTGGCGGTGCGCGAGGAGGGCGAGGCCGACTACCGCTGCAGTGGCGGCCTGTTCTGTGCCGCCCAGCGCAAGCAGTCACTGCTGCACTTCGCGCAGCGGCGTGCGATGGATATCGAGGGCCTGGGCGAGAAGCTGGTCGACCAGATGGTGGATACCGGCATGCTCCGCACGCTGGCAGACCTGTACCGCCTGGGCCTGTCCCACCTGGTCACCCTGGAGCGTATGGGCGAGAAATCCGCGCAGAACCTGCTGGCGGGCCTCGCGCAGTCCAAGTCCACCACCCTGCCGCGTTTTCTCTTTGCGCTGGGTATCCGCCATGTGGGCGAGGCCACGGCGCGGGACCTCGCGCGCCATTTCGGAACGCTCGACGGCGTCATGAACGCCAGCGTCGAGCAGCTGCTGCAGGTGCCCGACGTAGGTCCCGTGGTGGCCGAGAGCGTGCACACCTTCTTCATGCAGCCCCACAACCGCGAGGTGGTGGAGCAATTGCGCGCCTGCGGCGTGCAGTGGCCCGAAGGCGAGCCCGCACCGACCGCCTCGCTGCCGTTGGCGGGCAAAACCGTGGTCCTCACCGGAACCCTGCCCACCCTCAGCCGCGACGAGGCGAAGGCGCTCCTGGAAGCCGCGGGTGCCAAGGTGGCGGGGTCGGTGAGCAAAAAAACGCACTACGTCATCGCGGGCGCAGAAGCTGGCAGCAAGCTGGACAAGGCCCGCGAGTTGGGCGTGGCGGTGTTGGACGAGGCGGGACTGCGATCCTTGCTGGAGGGATCGACGTCCGTGTAGGACAGCATCCATTTTTGTTTCGAAGCCCCCCGGGTTGCGGGATGACTCTTCAGAATTCGAGCCTCATCCATGTCCAACCACACCACCAGGGAGAAACAAAATGGACCAAACCACCCCCCTCCAGACGATCGCCTCCAGTGCCAAGGCGAAGGCGGACACCGGCCACGTGGCCAGTTCCGCCGAGGCCGCGAACGCGGCGGCCATCGCCGCGGCCGATGCCCTGATTGCCCCGCCGGTCCGCGCCAAGCGCGGCTTTGCGGTCCTCAGTCCCGAGAAGAAGCGTGAGATCGCCAGCATGGGTGGCAAGGCGGCCCACGAGCATGGCCGCGCGCACCGCTTCACCAGCGAGGAGGCGCGCGCCGCCGGCAAGAAACGTCACCAGTTGCGGCTGCTGGCCGCAGCCCAGGCGGCTGCAGCCCAGGCGGCTGGGGGGCAGAACAACGGCTCCAACTGAGTCGCGATCTCCGGGCGCAACGCGCGCCATTTGACGCCCTGCGATGCCCGGTGACGGGAGCGCAGGGCGTTCTGCTTGCGGCGTCTGATGGGCGTGTGCCCATACCGCCGCGCCGCAGGTCAACCCGCCAGGGTGACCGCCAGCCGCGTGTACAGGGGGATGCCCACCAGCAGGTTGAAGGGAAAGGTGATCGCCAGGGCGGCGGTGATCGCCAGCGCGCTGTCGGCTTCGGCCACCGCGATGCGCATCGCCGTCGGCGCAGCGATGTAGCTGGCACTGGCCGCCAGGGTCGCCATGATCGCGACACCCCCGACGGACAGGCCCATGGCGACGCCGGTAGCTGCCCCGAGCAGGGACAGTACCAGCGGAGCGAGCAGGGCGAAGCCGAACAGGCGCAGGCCGTAGCGTCGGATACCGGGCAGACGGTCGCCCACGACCAGACCCAGTTCCAGGAGGAACAGCGCCAGGATGCCCTTGAAGGGTGCGACGAACACCGCGTGCATGGCGGTCACGCCCGCCTCGCCCACCGCTGCCCCGATGATCAGGCCGCCCACCAGCAGCAGCACCGACTTGCCCAGGAAGACATCGTGACCGAGCTGCCCCCAGGGCGTGCGTTCGCCGGCTTGACGCGGCCAGCGCGCCAGGAAGATGGCGGTGACCAGGCCGGGCGCCTCCATGAGGGCCACCCAGAGCGCAGCATGCGGCTCGATGGCCAGGCCCCGCTTTTCCACGTAGGCCACGGCGACCGCGAAGGTCACCACGCTCACCGAGCCGTAGTGCCCTGCGATCGAGGCGCTGTCCGCGCGGCGAAACCCGAGCGCACGCAGCACTGGCACCAGCACGAAGGGTATGGCCAGGCCTAGCGCGATGCAGGCCGCCACCTGGGGCGCGAGGTCGCTCAGGGGCTGGCGACTGAGCTCGACGCCACCCTTCAGGCCGATCGACAGCAGCAGGTAGAAGGCCAGGATGTCGTACAGGCCGTCCGGTAGGCGCAGATCGCTGCGCACCAGGCGGGCGAAGACACCGAGCAGGAAAAACAGGACGATGGGGTCTCCCACGGGGGCTCCAGGCTAAGCAGCGGCCACAGGCCGCGAGTGTTCACGAGACGCGAAACTCTAGCAGAGGGCCGGTGCGCTTCCGACCCGAGCCCCGGGCGCCGCCCGCGGCGCGGGGCTATGGCGTCGCGTACCGCTGCGGCTGCCACCAGCCGGGCAAGAGGGCCCGCACCTGGGACCGGGCGTAGCGGTCGTCGATCAGGTAGACCACACCGTGGTCCGTCGGGGTACGGATCACCCGACCTGCCGCCTGGACCACCTTGCGCAGACCCGGAAAGAGGTAGGCGTAGTCGAAGCCGGCGCCGTAAGCCTGCTGCAGGCGCTGGCGCAGCTGCTCGTTCACCGGGTTGACCTGCGGCAGCCCCAGGGTCGCGATAAAGGCGCCCACCAGGCGGTCACCGGGCAGGTCGATGCCCTCGCCGAAGCTGCCGCCCAGGACGGCGAAGCCGACGCCTCGCCCGCCGGGCGTGAAGCGGTCGATGAACGCCTGGCGCTGTGCCTCGCTCATGCCGGCCGACTGGATCCACGCGGGAACCTGTGGGTGGACGTCGGCCAGGTGCTGTGCGACGCGCTGCAGGTAGTCGTAGCTGCTGAAAAAGGCCAGGTAGTGGCCCGGCTGTCGCGCGTACTGCGTCGCGATCAGGTCGGCGATCGGGCCGACCGATCGCACGCGGTCGGCCCAGCGCGTGGAGATGCCTGGCACCAGGTGTACCGCAAGCTGGCTGGCGTCAAAGGGCGCCGGCACTTCTACCCAGGGCGACTCCAGGGGCAGACCCAGCGTGTCCCGCTGGAACTGTGCGGGGCCCAGCGTCGCAGAGAACAGCACGGCAGCATGGGCGGCCGCGAAGCGCGGCGTCAAGTGCGGCGCGGGCAGCAGGTTGCGGATACACAGCACGGTGGACGGCTTGCCCGGGCCGCTGCGGCGGGTGATGTCGAACACCGAGTGCGACCCGAAGGACTCGGCCAGTCGCAGCAGGGCGAGGCTGTCGAACAGGAACTGCTGCAGGTCGGCCTCGACCTCGCGGGCAGGATCGCCCGTCTGCGCGAAATGGTCTGCGATAGCGGCCTGCGCCTGCTGCAAGGCTTGAAGCCAGGGACCGGGCAGTTCCTCGCGCACCTCGTAGTCTTGTTTCAGTGTCCGTACCGTCTCGCGCCAGCGTCGCGCCAAGCGGTCCAGCGGCTTCTTCAGGGCTGCCGGCGCGCGGGTGCGCAGGGCGCGCAGGCGAGCCTCGTCCACGCCGGCGCTGTACATCTGGCGTGCGCGTTCCAGCAGGTTGTGGGCCTCGTCCACCAGCACGGCGCAGCGCCACTCGTGTTCCTGCGCCAGGGCATGCAGCAGGGCGCTGCCGTCGAAGAAGTGGTTGTAGTCGCCCACCACCACGTCGGCCCAGCGCGCCAGTTCCTGCCCCAGCCAGTAGGGGCAGACCTGGTGCGCCAGGGCCACCTGGCGCACCTGTGTCGCTGGTGCGTGCGAGCCCGCCAACGCCTCGGCGCGCGCGGCGGGTAGGCGGTCGTAGAAGCCCCGGGCCAGGGGGCAGGACTCGCCGTGGCAGGCCTTGTCCGGGTGCTCGCAGGCCTTATCGCGGGCCACCAGCTCCAGCACGCGCAGCGGCGGGGGTCTGTCGGACACGGCGTCGGCGCGCAGGCGTGCGAGTGCATCCAAAGCGAGCTGGCGGCCGGTGGTGCGGGCGGTCAGGAAGTAGACCTTGTCCAGTCCCTGCGCCGGGGTGGCCTTGAGCACCGGAAATAGCGTAGCCACCGTCTTGCCGATGCCGGTGGGCGCCTGGGCCAGCAGGCACTGGCGGCGCGTGGTGGCACGCCACACCGCCTCGGCCAGCGCGCGCTGCCCGGGGCGAAACTCGGGGTAGGGAAAGTTCAGCGCGCCCAGCGCGGCGTCACGCGCAGCGCGATGGGCCGATTCGCGCCGAGCCCAGTCCAGGAAGCGGCGGCACTGGTTCTCGAAGAAGGCCCAGAGATCCGCCGCGTCATGGTCTTCGACGAATTCGGTCTGCGCCTGGCTACCCAGGTCCAGGTAGACCAGCGCCAGCCGGATCCGGTCCCACCCCCGTGCCTGGCACATCAGGGCGCCGTACACCTTCAGTTGCGCCCAGTGCAGGTGGCGGTGGTGGGCTGGCTGGCGCGTCAGATCGCCGCGGTGGGTCTTGATCTCCTCCAGGCGGCCCTGCTGCGGGTCGTAGCCGTCAGCTCGCCCTCGCACCGTCAGCGTCTCCCAGCGGGCCTGCAGTGGGATCTCGGTTTCGTAGTGTTCGCCGCGCCGAGAGGCGACCCACTGGTGGCCCGCGATGCCTTGCTGCGCGGTGGGCGAGGGCGTGAAGCGCAGGTCCAGGTCGCCCTGCCGCGCGGTGAAGTCGCACAGGGTGCGCACCGAGACCGTATAGCCCTCGCTGGGGGCGGATGCCAGGTCTGGGGTGGGGTCGGCAGCAGGCGGGGTGGGCATCGTGGGGTCGCCGGCGGGCCCTGCAGGGCCAGGGCTGCGCCGAGTGCCCGGGTTCTAGCACACGCGACTCGGGGGGGCACCCCACCACTGTGGGGGCATTGGGACAACTTTAGAATGCGGGGTGCGTCCCTTGGCGCCGCCCCCCCAATGAACGCCCCCCTCGACGTCTCCCAGTTCGCCCGCGCCGCGAAGCCGATCACCAGCTACCGCAAGTACTGGGCGTCGCGTTTCGGGACGGCGCCCTTCCTGCCCATGTCGCGCGCCGAGATGGACAGGCTCGGGTGGGACAGCTGCGACATCATCATCGTCACCGGCGATGCCTACGTGGACCACCCCAGCTTCGGCATGGCGGTGATCGGTCGCACGCTGGAGGCCCAGGGTTTTCGGGTGGGCATCATCGCCCAGCCAGACTGGCAAAGCGCGGAACCGTTCAAGGCCCTGGGCAAGCCCAACCTCTTTTTCGGGGTGACGGCCGGCAACATGGATTCCATGATCAACCGGTACACCGCCGACCGAAAGATCCGCAGCGACGACGCCTACACCCCGGGCGACGTGGGCGGCAAGCGTCCGGACCGCGCCTCGCTGGTGTACTCGCAGCGTTGCCGCGAGGCCTATAACGACGTCCCGATCATCATGGGTGGCATCGAAGGCAGCCTGCGCCGCATCGCCCACTACGACTACTGGTCGGATAAGGTGCGCCGCTCCATCCTGGTCGACGCCAAGTGCGACCTGCTGCTGTATGGAAACGCCGAGCGCGCCATCATCGAGATCGCGCACCGGCTCGCGGCGCGCGAACCCGTGGCCCAGATCACCGACGTGCGCGGCACGGCCTTCATCCGGCGCGAGACACCTGAGGGCTGGTTCGAGATCGACTCCACCGAGGTCGACCAGCCTGGGCGCGTGGAAGATCACATCAACCCCTACATGACCATCGCCGAGCAGGCCAAGGCCCAGGGCCAGTCCTGTGCGAAGGAGGAGGGGCGGGGCGACTCGGTCGCGGTCGGCCCCGGTGCCACCGCCGCCGACCCGCAGGGCGCGAAGGTGCAGCCCCTGACCTTCATGCCCAATCACGGTCTGGCCGCCAAGCGTCGCCTGCCGCCGCGTGATCTGACCGTGATCCGCCTGCCGTCGTATGAACAGGTCAAGTCCGATCCGGTGCTGTACGCCCACGCCAACCGCGTGCTGCACCTAGAGACCAACCCGGGTAATGCCCGTGCCCTGGTGCAGGCGCACGGCGATCGTGATGTCTGGGTCACCGCGCCGCCGATTCCGCTGACCACCGCGGAAATGGACCATGTCTTCGGCCTGCCCTACGCGCGCAGCCCGCACCCGCAGTACGCCGACGAACATGGCGGCCACGACGGTGCCACCAAGATCCCGGCGTGGGAGATGATTCGCTTCTCGGTGAACATCATGCGGGGGTGCTTCGGCGGCTGCACCTTCTGCTCCATCACCGAGCACGAAGGCCGCATCATCCAGAGCCGCAGCGAGGACTCCGTGATCCAGGAGATCGAGGACATCCGCGACAAGGTGGCCGGCTTCACCGGCGTCATCTCCGACCTGGGCGGTCCTACCGCCAACATGTACCGCATCGGCTGCCGCTCGCCCGAGATCGAGGCCGCCTGCCGCAAGCCCTCCTGCGTCTACCCCGGCATCTGCCCCAACCTGAACACCGACCACAGCGCCCTGATCCGCATGTACCGGCGCGCGCGGGGCCTCAAGGGCATCAAGAAGATCCTGATCGGGTCGGGTCTGCGCTATGACCTGGCGGTGCAGTCGCCCGAGTACGTCAAGGAGCTCGTGCAGCACCACGTGGGCGGGTACCTGAAGATCGCGCCCGAGCACACCGAACAGGGACCGCTGTCCAAGATGATGAAGCCAGGCATCGGCAGCTACGACCGCTTCAAGCAGATGTTCGAGAAGTTCTCGGCCGAGGCGGGCAAGAAGCAGTACCTGATCCCCTACTTCATCGCCGCCCATCCCGGGACGCGCGACGAGGACATGATGAACTTGGCGCTGTGGCTGAAAAAGAACGGCTTTCGCGCCGACCAGGTGCAGACCTTCTACCCCAGCCCCATGGCCACGGCTACCGCGATGTACCACAGCGGTCGCAACACCCTGCGCAAGGTCCGGCGCGAGCTGCACGAGGACGACGCAGTGGACATCGTCCGCGGCGAGAAGCGCCGGCGCCTGCACAAGGCCTTCCTGCGTTATCACGACCCGAACAACTGGCCGACGCTGCGCGAGGCGCTCAAGGCCATGGGCCG
>CAZUKC010000014.1:0-15972 GCA_964620375.1 uncultured Ramlibacter sp.
GGCCATTGCGGCAACCTCGCCGCCCGACAGGACAAAGTCGCCCAGGCTGATCTGCACATCGACATGCCGGTCGATAAAGCGCTGGTCGATGCCTTCGTAGCGGCCGCACACCAGGATGGCCCCGGGGCCCTGGGCCTCGCGGGCAACAAGGGCATGGTCCAGGCGCTGACCCGTGGGCGAGAACAGGACCACCGGCGCACCGTCCGGACCACGGTCCGCGCGCACGGCCTGCAGGCACTGCGCCAGGGGCTCGGGCAGCATGACCATGCCGGGCCCGCCGCCAAAGGGCCGGTCGTCCACGCGCCGGTAGTTGCCCTGGGCGTGATCGCGCAGGTTCCACAGGCGCACGTCCACCGCGCCGCCCTCGTAAGCGCGCCGGGTGACGCCGGCCTCCAGGAAGGGGCCGAACAGTTCGGGAAACAGAGTGATGACGTCAAAGCGCATGGCCACCGCCCCGCGGGTCAGTAATCGGGTTGCCAGTCGACGGTGATGCGTCGCCCCGGCAGGTCCACCGCATCGATGTAGGCCGAGACGAAGGGAATCATGCGTTCGACCGGCTTGCCGCCCTCCTCCTGGGCCACCACCAGGACCGTCTGCGGGCCGGTGGACAGCAGATCGCGCACCTGACCCAGGGTCAGGCCCTCGCGATTGACGACGTCCAGGCCGATCAGGTCGACCCAGTAGTACTCGCCCTCGGCGGGCGTGGGAAAGCTGGTGCGCGAGACGAAGATGCGTGCACCGCGCAGGGCCTCGGCGCCAGTGCGGTCGTCGATGTCGAGGGCGCAGGCCACGATGCTGTCGGAGTGCTCCTTGGCCTCGCGCACCGGCAGCAGCACGGTGCCGCTGAAGGTCTTGGCCCCGCGCTCGGGGGGCTGCAGGTACCAGCGCCGGGTACAAAAAAGCGCTTCCGGGGAAGCGCTGTGGGGCAGGACCTTGAACCAGCCCTTGATGCCCCAGGCATCCAGGATGCGCCCGACTTCGACGGCGTCGTCGGGAAGCTGGGCGGCTTCCAGGGTCATGGGACGGCCAAGCCGCTCAGGCGGCCTTGGCGGCGGACTGCTTGACCAGGCGCTCCACGGTGGGAGAGGCCTGGGCGCCCACGCCTTGCCAGTAGGTCAGGCGGTCCTGGGCGACGCGCAGACCTTCTTCGCCTTCCTTGGCGTTCGGGTTGTAGAACCCGATGCGCTCGATGAAGCGGCCGTCGCGGCGCACGCGCTTGTCGGCAACGACGATGTTGAAAAACGGACGGCCCTTGGAGCCGCCGCGGGAGAGTCGAATGACGACCATGATTTATCCTTCGGGTGGAGGGGGATGCATCAGGCCTTTGAGAGCACGGCACACCACCCCGACATTTCCTTCAGCGTTTGAGACACGCGACACGGCCACCCGGCCGGCGACACGCTGAAAAGCCCACGAGTATAACCTTTTGACACGCATGCCCCAGATTCGCCCCAGCCGCGACGAGGACCTGCCGGCGATCAGCGCCATCTACGGTCACCACGTGCTGCACGGCACCGGCACCTTCGAGACCACGCCCCCCACGGAGGCCGAGATGGCCGCCCGCCGCGCCGACGTGCTGGCCAAGGGGCTGCCCTATCTGGTGGTGGAAGACGGCGGGCAGGTGCTGGGGTTCGCCTACTGCCAGTGGTTCAAGCCGCGTCCGGCCTACCGCTTCAGCGCCGAGGACTCCATCTACCTGCACCCGGATGCGCGCGGCCGCGGCCTGGGGCGCACCCTGCTGGGTGCCCTGGCTGACGAGGCGCAGCGGGCGGGCCTGCGCAAGCTGATCGCGGTCATCGGCGACTCGGCCAACGCGGCCTCGATCGGGGTGCACCGCTCGCAGGGCTTTGAGCCAGCCGGCGTGATCCGCTCCTGCGGCTGGAAGTTCGGCCGCTGGCTGGACATCGTGCTGATGGAAAAGACCCTGGGCGATGGAGATCGCAGCGCGCCGGCAGAATCGGCGCCATGAAGAACAAGACCCTCGCGGCCTGGCTGGCCTTCCTCGGGGGCCCGCTGGGCCTGCACCGCTTCTATCTGCACGGCCTGGGCGACCTCTTGGGGTGGGCGCTGCCGATCCCGACCGCGCTGGGCATCTACGGCATCCAACGGGTACAGGCCTTCGGGCAGGACGACGCCCTGAGCTGGGTACTGATCCCGTTCCTGGGCTTCACGATCGCCGGCTGCGCGCTGACCGCTATCGTGTATGGCCTGACCGACCGCCAGAAATGGAATGCGCGCTTCAACCCGGATGCGGATGCCGAGGCCCCGGCGGGTGCGACCGGCTGGATGACGGTGTTTGCGGTCGCGGCCGCCCTGATGATCGGGACCGGCGTGCTGATGGCGAGCATCGCCTTCAGCTTCCAGCGTTACTTCGAACACCAGATCGAGGAAGGTCGGCGCATCTCGCAGTGAGCACGCGGCAAGCGCCCGCGCGGAGCCGAGCCGCGCGTCAATACAGCTGCAGGCTCACCCAGTAGGCCAGGGCCGCCACGAAGGCGCTGGCGGGAATGGTCAGGATCCAGGCCCAGACGATATTGCCCGCCACGCCCCAGCGCACGGCGCTGGCGCGCTGGGTGGAGCCCACGCCCACGATGGCGCCTGTGATGGTGTGGGTGGTGGACACCGGGATGCCCAGGCTCGTGGCCAGAAAGAGGGTCATGGCGCCGCCGGTCTCGGCGCAGAAGCCTCCCACCGGCTTGAGCTTGGTGATCTTCTGACCCATGGTCTTGACAATGCGCCAGCCCCCGAACAGAGTGCCCGCCGCGATGGCGATGTAGCAGCTCACGATCACCCAGGTCGGGGGGAGCGCCTCGCTGGCGGCGGTGTAGCCGGTGGCGATCAGCAGCATCCAGATGATGCCGATGGTCTTCTGGGCGTCATTGCCGCCGTGGCCCAGGCTGTAGGCGCCCGCCGAAACCAGCTGGAAGCGCCGAAACCAGCGGTCCACCTTCCGCGGGGCCGCGCGGCGGAAGGTGCGGGCCACGATCACCATCATGAGCGACCCGAGCAGAAAGCCCAGGGTGGGCGAGACGAAGATGAACAGGACGGTCTTGCCCACGCCCGTGGCCAGCAGCGCGCCCGTGCCGGACTTGGCGATCACCGCGCCCACGATGCCCCCGATCAGCGCGTGCGAGGAGCTGCTGGGGATGCCGTAGTACCAGGTGACGACGTTCCAGGTGATGGCGCCCACAAGCGCGCCGAACACCACGTGGGTGTCGACCACGCCAGGCTCGACGATGCCCTTGCCCACTGTGGCGGCGACGCTCAGGTGAAAGACGAAGATGGCGATGAAATTGAAGAAGGCCGCGAAGAGCACGGCCTGGGTCGGGCGCAGCACGCCCGTGGAGACGACGGTGGCGATGGAGTTGGCCGCGTCGTGGAATCCGTTCATGAAGTCAAACGCCAGGGCCAGCGCCACCAGCAGGATCACCACCCACAGGGCGGTCTGGGTCACCGTTGCGGCATCCATGCGCTCGCGCTCCGCTCGGTCAGGACTGCTCGAGGATGATGCCCTCGATCACGTTGGCGACATCCTCGCAGCGGTCGGTCACCGACTCGAGCAGTTCGTAGATGGCCTTGAGCTTGAGGACCTCGCGCACGTCGGGTTCTTCGCGGAACAGTCGGCTCATGGCGCTGCGCATGACGCGGTCTGCGTCGGATTCGAGGCGGTCGATCTCCTCGCAGGTCTTGATGGCGGCATCGGCCACTTCCTGGTCGGCCAGCTTGCCGATCAGGGCCACGGCGTCCTTGACACGCTCGCAGCACTTGACGCTTAGGTCGGTCAGGCGGGTGATCTCGGCGTTGACCGCACGCAGGTCATACAGGGCCATGGTCTCGGCCGAGTCCTGAATCAGGTCGGCAACATCGTCCATGGTGTTGATCAACTGGTGGATCTGGTCCCGGTCGATCGGGGTGATGAAGGTGCGGTGCAGCGCGCGATTGACTTCATGGGTGACGCGATCGGCGGCGCGCTCGGCGTTGTCCACGTCGCGGTTGTACTGCTCACGCAGCTGGGGGTCGTTATAGTGCGCCACCAGCTGCTGGAAGGCCCGCGCCGCGTCGACGATGCGGTCGGCATGCTGGTTGAACATCTCGAAAAAGTTGCCTTCGCGCGGCAGCAGCTTGCCAAAGAACATGGGGTCAATCTTTCCTGACGGGTCGCCGATGGGTGGCAGTGTACCGCCCGGGCCTGCTGCGGATGCCCCGCTGGCGGTCCTGTACGCAGACGAGGACTGCGTGGTCACGCACAAGCCGGCGGGCCTGCTGTCGGTGCCAGGCCGCGGGCCCGACAAGCAGGACTGCCAGGCGCGGCGGGTACAGGCCCAATGGCCCGACGCGCGGGTGGTGCACCGCCTGGACATGGCAACCTCGGGCGTGTGGCTGATGGCGCGAGGCCCGGACATGCAGCGGGCCTTTAGCCGCGCCTTCGAGCAGCAGGCCGTGGACAAGCGTTATGTCGCGGTGGTCGCGGGGCGCGTGACACCGCCCGCCACGACCGACGGCTGGGGCGAGATCGACCTGCCGCTGGCGGCGGACTGGCCACACCGCCCCTTGCAGAAGGTCGACCTGCAGCAGGGTCGCCCCAGCCTCACCCGCTGGCGCATCATGCAGGCCAGCGCGGACCGTACCCGGCTGGAGCTGGCACCGCGCACGGGCCGCAGCCACCAGTTGCGGGTGCACCTGCAGGCCCTGGGCCACCCGATCCTGGGCGACACCCTGTACGCACCCCCCGAAGTGCAGGTGATGGCGCCTCGGCTGCTGCTGCACGCCTGCGCTCTGCGCCTGCGCCATCCCAGCACCGGGCAGCCCCTGGAGGTTCGGTGCGATGCCCCGTTCTAGGCGCCGGCGCGCACCGCAGGACCCAAGACGAGACACGGGCCCGCTACGATGCGGGCCATGACCTCCCCTCACCTCACCCTCCTGACCGGCGCGTCGCGTGGCATGGGCCTGGCCATGGCCAGTCAGTTGCTGCGATCAGGCCATGACCTGGTGTGCATCTCCCGACGCACCGACGAGGGCCTCTCGGCGCAGGCCGCGGCGGCAGGCCTCACCTGCGAACAGTGGCCCCTGGACCTCGCGCAAGCGGACCTGGCCGCCGAGCGACTGGCGCAGTGGCTGCGTGCGCGCGGCCCCGCGGGCTTGTCCAGCATCACCCTGATCAACAACGCCGGGGTGATCCCACGCCTGGCGCCCTTGGGAGACATCGAGCCCGCCGACCTCACCCACGCGCTGCGGGTGGGACTGGAGGCGCCGATGCTGCTCACGGGTGCCTTTCTGCGCGCGACCCGCGGCTGGGGCTGCGTGCGCAAGGTCCTGAACATCTCGTCGGGGCTGGGCCGGCGGGCCATGGCGGCCTCGGCGGCCTATTGCGCCGCGAAGGCGGGCATGGACCACTACACGCGCTGCGTGGCGCTCGAAGAAGCGCAGCAGCCCGATGGCGCGCGCGTGTGCTCGCTCGCCCCCGGCGTGATCGACACCGACATGCAGGTGCAGCTGCGTGGCGCCGATGCGAACGCGTTTCGTGATGTCGGCACCTTCATCAACCTCAAGTCGCAGGGTCAGCTGGCCTCGCCCCAGGACGCGGCGGCGCGGGTGCTGGCCTACCTGGCGCGGCCAGACTTCGGCAGCCAGCCGGTGGCGGACGTGCGCGACGCCTGAGGGGCCGAGCGGACAGGGCCCGCCGAGCGCGGGGCGCCTCAGGGCGCCTGGAAGCCGCCGCGGCGCAGGGTGACCACCAGCGTGTCGCGGTGACCGGCTTGCGCGAGCGGCTGGATGGGGGTGGATTCGTGGATGACGCGCTCGTCGTCCAGGAGCAGCAGGCTCCAGGGCTGCGTCAGCGTGAAGCGCATGCCCGCAGGCCCCTGGGCCTCGAAGACGCGGGTTTCACCGCCCTTGATGCCTTCGCGCGCCACGAGAAACACCGCCACCAGGTCGACACCATCCCGGTGCGCCCCCTCGGGCGTGGGCCGTCCGATGCCGTCGGTGGTGTCGATGCGAAACGGGTGCGCCTCGACATACCAGGGCTGCGCACCTTTGAGGTCGCTGGCCACGCGTCCCAAACCCGCCAGCAGCTGCCCCCAGGCTGGGTCGGCGGTGAGCGCCGGCTGCAGGGGCTCGAACCAGCGCTCCATGCCCCCGTGCAGGGCGTTGTACGAGACAGGCTGCCAGTGGGCCCGGTGCGGCACCTGGGTCACGGTCTGGCCGTCGACGACGAAGCTGCCGTGACGGCGCCGGCGGTAACGGCCGCCATCCTTGAGGTGGTTGTCGGGCGGCAGGTCGTTCCAGAGCGGTGTCCAGGCCTGCAGGCGGGTCAGGGGGACCTGCGCCAGGTCGGACACCGCGGACGCGTCGAGCACCGCGTAGCCGCGGGTGCGCAGGTCGGCGGCCAGTTCGCCGGGCGGGGTGAGCGGCGGCGCGAGCACCTCAGGCCTCGACGGTGACGATGTTGTCGCTCTGAGCGATGAGCGCGCGGTTCCGGGTGGCTTTCATGCCGCTATTGTCGCTGCGGCACCGCGGGCGGCGCCGCCACCGGCGCGACGGGCTGCAGCGTGCCGTCCCGGACCTGGACCTGCACACCGGGCGCCAGGGGCTCGGAGCGCTCCACGCGCCGGATGGAGCCGTCGGCCATGCGCAGGGTCAGGCGGTAATACGGAAGGGCCGCTTCGCCCGGTGCAGGGGCGAGAGTGGCCACCGATTCGACGGTGCCGCAACTCGGACAGGTGCGGGACCAGGCGGCGACGCTCGAGGGCAGGCCCAGCGGCGGATGCGGCTTCAGGCCGATGAGGCTGAAGGCCCAGGTTAAAGCGACCACGATCAGGATGACGATGGATCTCGGATTGACCAGCGTGGTGCCGTCGTCGTGCCACCAGGAACGGCGCACCGGCGTCAGTGTGGACTCTTGTCTCATGCTTACCCCCTCCGTGGCCGAGTTTGTAAGCCGCGGGGGCGGCAAAAGCTGTAGGACAAGCGCCAAGGGCCGCATGAGTTCGCGCGGGGGCAAAGCGCTCGGCCGAAGAGCCGCTGGCGCGCGCGGCTTCAGGCCTCCTAGAGGGCTTGGGCCAACAACTCGTAGGAGCGGCGCTGCACTGCCGGGTCCCAGGCCCAGGTGAGGACCACCAACTCGTCGACCTGCAACTGCGCCGCCAGGGACTCGAGCTGCTCGCGGACCTGCGGCCCGCTGCCCACGAGGGAACGACGGCGCAGGGCCTGGGCCTGCTCCTCCTCGGCGGGCGAGTAGGGGCGCGCGGCCTCCTGCGGGGGCAGCAGGGGCCCGAAGCGGCCGGTGAGACGGTCGATGCGGGCGCGCTCGCGGCTTCGAAACTGGAACCAAGCCTCTTCTTCGGTGTCAGCGGCCAGGGCCCAGACACAGGCGGTGGCCTGCGGCCGCTCGATCGCGCCGGGGCGAAAGCCCCGTCGATACAGGTCCAACGCCTCGGGCGCTCCCTGACCGTCGGTGATGAAGGAGGCGAACGCGTAGGGCAGGCCCAGGTGGGCGGCCAGCTGCGCGCCATAGCCCGAGCTTCCGAGCATCCACAAGGCAGGCTGGGTGGGACCCGTGGGGAAGGCCTGCACGCCATGACCCGGATGACCCGGTGGCATGGGTTCGCCCCGCAGCCAGGCTTGCAGCTCGACGACCTGTTCGGGGAAATCATCCCCGCTGCCGCCACGCGGATTGAGCAGGCGGGCGGTACGCATGTCGCCGCCGGGGGCGCGACCTACCCCCAGGTCAATGCGCCCCGGCGCCAGCGCCTCGAGCATGCGGAATTGCTCGGCCACCTTGAACGCGGTGTAGTGCGGCAGCATGACGCCGGCACTGCCGATGCGGATGCGGCGTGTACGCGCGGCAATGGCCGCCATCAGCACCTCGGGCGCGCTGCCGACGATGGCAGGGATGCTGTGATGCTCACTGACCCAGAATCGCTCGTAGCCCAGGGCTTCGCAGTGTTCGGCCAGGGCCAGGGTGTGGCGGATGGATTCGTCCTGCGGGTGACCGACACGGGCCACGGACTGGTCCAGGACGGACAGCTTTAGAGACGGCATGGCAGCGGATTCTCACAAATCGCCAGGAACCGGCACCTGCGGGGAACCCGGGGCGGCACCGGGCGCGACATCAGGCGAGATACCACGCGAGTACCGCCAACAGGCCAACGGCCCCGAGCCCGAGCCCGGCTTTGAACGCCAGCCCCGTGAGGTCACGCCACAGGCGAGCGCGTACCGCAGGCAGGTCGGCCGGCGCGATGAAACGATCGATACCCCGCGGCGCGCGCCCCAGTAGGCGGGTGAATCCGTCGGCCGCAGCCGCGTTACCTCGCAGCAGCATGCCGGCGGTCTCGGCGTCGAGGATGCTGCCGGGGATGAGGCTGGCGATGCGGGCCGTCGCCATGAACAGCGCGGTGGGCAGCGGCAGCACCCAAGGCATGGCACCAGGCAGGCCCAGGGCGGCGCGCAGCCCACGCAGGTACTGCGCCATCGACAGCGGCTGGGGGCCCACGCAGGCGACGGTGACCACCGGGCGCGGGGGCTCGCGCAAGACGGCCAGAACCCCCTCGACCACATCGTCCACGTGTACCGGCTGGACCTGCATGCCACCCGCCTGCGGCATGGCCAGCAGGGGCGAGGCGGCCATGAGGTTGAACATGGCGGCGCCGGGGCTGTCGCCGTAGACGATGGACGGCTGCAGCACCGCGCCGGCGACCGGCAGCGCGCGCAGGGCGTCGTCGGCCGCCTTCTTGGTGCGGTGGTAGCGGCTCTGAGCGCTCTCGTCAGCGCCGAGCGCGGAGATCTGGACGACGGTGCGCACGCCCGCCGCGGCTGCCGCCTGAAACAGGGCGGCGGGCGCACGGTGATGCAGCGTGTCGAAGGCTTGGCCGGTCTGCTCGCGGATGATGCCCACCGCATTGATCACGGCGTCGACATCGGTCAGGTGCGGCTGCCAGGCCTGGGGGTCAGTGGCACGGGACAGGTCCATCGCCACCGCGCGCCAAGCGCCTAGGCCCCCGTCCCCGAGTTGAAGGCGCGAGGGTTCGCGCACCGCGCAGACCAGCTCGTGGCCCTGTCGCAAAAGGGCTCGGGCAATCGCCCCTCCGATGAAGCCGGTGGCTCCGGTGATCAGCACGCGCACGCTGTGGTCTCCCCTGTTGGCACGAGGGCGAGTCTAGCCCTGGGCGGATGACCCTGTACGGCGTTGGCGTCGGCTGGAGCCCGCGCTCAGGCGGCGCGAGCCTCCTGCTCCTGCAGCAGGCGCCACATGACCTTGCCGCTGCCGCTCTTGGGCAGGGCGGGGGCGAACTGCACGATCTTCGGGGCCTTGTAGACGGCCATGTGCTCGCGGCACCAGGCCATGATGTCCTGCTCGCTCACCTGGCCCTGGTGACTGGCGCGCAGCACCACGACGGCCTTGACCGTCTCCCCCCGGTAGCTGTCCTGCGCCGCGATGACGCAGGCCTCGGCGATGGCGGGGTGGCGGAACATCAACGCCTCGACCTCCGCAGGCCAGACCTTGAAGCCGGAGGCGTTGATCATGCGCTTGAGGCGGTCGGTGATGAAGAAGTAGCCCTCTTCGTCCACACGCCCCAGGTCACCCGAGCGGAAATAGCGCTGGCCATCCAGTTCGACGAAGGCGGCGGTCGTCGCTTCAGGCTGCCGCCAATAGCCCTGGAAAATCATGGGTCCGCGCATCACGATCTCGCCGGCTTCGCCGGGCGGGAGCTCCTGCAGGGTCTGGGGATCGATCACGCGCGAGTCGCAGCCGATGATGGGAATACCCAGGCACTGTTGCTTGGCGGCGTCCGGCGGGTTGCTGTGAGACGGCGCGGCCGTCTCGGTCAGGCCATAACCCTCGACGTAGCGCAAGCCGAACTGCTCCCACAGGCGCTGGGCCACGGCCTGCGGCATGGCGGCACCGCCACCGCCGATATTCAGGAGGCTGGACAGGTCGTAGTGCTGGAAGTTCGGGCTGGCCAGGAGGTCGATGACCATGGTGGGAATGTTGGTCCAGTGCGTGACCTTCCACTGCGAGATCAGCCGGCCGGCGAGGTCGCGGTCCCATCGTGGCATGACCACCAGCGTGGCCCCCAGGTAGATGCCGGCGTGCATGACGCTGACCATGCCCGTGATGTGGAACATGGGCACTGCCAGCAACGACACCGTTTCGGCAGTGGCCTGCGACCACAGGCCGCTGGCCACTGCGTTGTGCATCAGGCTGGCATGGGTGTGCATGCAGCCCTTGGGCAGGCCGGTGGTGCCGCTGGTGTAGGGCAGCACCGCGAGGTCGGTGGGACCCGCCTCGTACGGCGGCAGGGGCAGCTTGGAGTCCAGGGCATCGGTCCAGGCCGTGACGCGCCCGCCGGCGAGCTCGGGCAGTGCGGGCCGCGGCAGCAGCCACTCGCGCCAAGCCGCGGGCAGGGCATCGGCTGCACGCGCGGGGTCGAAAGCGTCGGTGTAGTGGGTGACAACCAGGTGCGACAGGCGCTGCGCCGGTGGCAGGCTGTTGCTGGCGCGGGCGACCTCGGGCGCGAGGTCGCTGGTGGTCAGGGCCACGCGCGCTTCGGGGTCGGTGATGTAGTGGCGGATCTCCTCGGCGCGGTTCATGGGATTGACCGGCACCACCACCGCGTCACAGCGCAGGATGGCGAAGTGCGCGATGACCAGCTGCGGGCAGTTCTGCATGGCCAGCACCACGCGGTCGCCACGGGCTACGCCCGTCGCGCGCAGGTGCGCCGCCAGACGCTCGGCCTGGGTCAGCACCTCGCGGTAGGTGTACACCCGGTCGAAAAAGACGAGGGCCGCCTTGTCCGGGTAGCGCCGGGCGCTGGTCGCGAGGTTGTCCCAGAGTGAGGTCTGCGGCGGCGTGATCGTGCGCGGCACGCGCCGGGGCCAGGACGCGAAATGGGGTCGTTCCAAGAGGGTCTCCAAGGTAACTGCGACCCGACCCTAGCGGCGCCGCGCCCTGGCGACAAGGGGAGTCCCCCGGAGGCGCGCCGCTTATGATCCCCCCGCCATGAACACCGCCTTCGACCCCCAAGCCCACGCGCAGGCCCTGGCCCAGGCCTGGAGCGGCGCGCCGCGCGTGCCGGCCGCGACCCTGCCGATCGACAGCGACGCCCAGGCCTATGCCGTCCAGGACGCCCTGGCCACCCGCCTGGGGCCAGTGGCCGCCTGGAAGGTCGGTGCGTCCAGCGACACCGACGAACCCAATGCCGCCCCGCTGCCTGCGTCGGTGGTGGTGCCCGCTGGCACCACTCTGCGCCTGCCCTCCCGGTCGCTGCGGCTGATCGAACTGGAGGTGGCCGTGCGCCTGCGCGTCGACCTGCTGCCGGGAGAGCGCATGCTGTCGCGGGACGAGGTGATGGACGCGGTGCAGGACGTGATGCCGACGATCGAGGTGGTGGACAGCCGTCTGGCCGAAGGCCGTGACGCGCCGGCGCGCGTGCGGCTGGCAGACCTGCAAAGCCACGGCGCGCTGGCCTGCGGCGCGCCCTCGGGGGTGGCACCGCGCGAGGCGGCCCCGCCCCGGCTGCGGACCCGGCTCTGGTTCGATGGCCAGATCGCAGCGGACGTGACCGGCGCGCATGCCGCGCCCGACCTCTGGCGGCTGGTGGCCTGGCTGGCGCGCCACGCCCAGGCCCGCGGGCGACCGCTGCGCGCGGGCGACGTGGTGACCACCGGCTCGTGCACACCGCCGGTGTTCGCGGCCGAGGGCGCGCGGGTTGCGGGCGAGATCTCGGGGCTGGGACGGATCGAGATCACGCTCTGAAGGGACCGGCCTGGCGGTCCGTGACGCGCCAGCAGCGTCAGCGCATGAACAACCTGCTGACGATAAGACCCACGCCAAAGGCGATGCCCACAGCCGCCAGCGGACTGGAGCGCACCCGGTCGCGTGCCAGCTCGCCGTATTCCTGCTGCCAGTCCATCATGCGTTCGCTGCCCGTACCCAGGGCTTGCTCCAGCCGGTCCACCGCCTCGTGGGCGGCCTGGGCCATGCGGTGGACGGCCACGGGAGCAGCCGACGCGGACGTGCCCGCATGGGGCGGGTGACTGGGGGTGGTGTCGTCGCTGCCAGTGGCGCGTCCGCTGGCCGAAAAGGGAGTGTCACGGGTGGGGTCGGTCATGGAGATCCTCGCGTGGGCGGTGGGCAGTGGGCGGTAGGCACCGAGGTGCGCCGCCACTCTAGGAAGCCCATCGTTGCCCGCCTGTCGGCGCGGCACGGACTGCAGCTGTAGGACGGGAGCGCCACCGGCCCTGGCGCGAGACACGCGGGTCCATCATCACCGGGTTCCCATATGCCGCCCCAGGAGCCCGCGATGAACCTGAACGAGACCGACCCCCCTTACGCCGCGCCCGCGACCGCCGAGCCGCGTAACTCATTCCTCGAGGAAAAGGCCTTTCGCTCACGCACCGTGCTGGTGTTCGGCACGATCAGCGATGCTGCGGCCTGCGACGTGGCGCGCCGCCTGATCGCGCTGGACGCCGACGCGCCCACGCCCATCGACATGCTGGTGAGTTCGCCCGGCGGTCACCTGGAGTCGGGCGATGCGATCCACGACATCATCCGCTTCATCACCGCCCCCGTGCATATCATCGGCACGGGATGGGTCGGCAGCGCCGCCACCCACCTGTACCTGGCGGTGCCGCGCGAGCGCCGCTACTGCCTGCCCAATACCCGCTTCCTGATCCACCAGCCCAGTGGCGGCGCAGGTGGACAGGCCAGCGATATCGCGATTCACGCGCAGGAGATCCTCAAGGCGCGCGAGCGCATCGCCCGGGCGATCGCGCGCGAGACCGGCAAGTCGCTGCAGGAGGTGCTGTCGGATATCGAACGCGATCGCTGGCTGTCCGCGCAGGAGGCGGTGGACTACGGGTTGGTGGGGCGCATCATCGAGCACAAGACCGAGTTGCACCGGCGCTAAGGGTGCGCGCACCCCGGTGGGCCGCCCGGGTACAGTCCGTCCTGTGAACTGGAGTCCTGGCGCCGAATCTCTGTCCGTGGTCCTGACCGCGATCGAATCGCTGGCGATGATCGCCTTTGCCCTGTCGGGCCTGGTGGCCGCCGCGCGCAAGCGCCTGGACGCTGTGGGCGTGTGCGTGGTGGCGGGCCTGACGGCCTTCGGCGGCGGCACGCTGCGCGACGTGCTGTTGGATCGGCGCCCCTTCTTCTGGGTGGAGCATGCGGCCTGGCTGTGGGCACTGCTGGTCCTGACCATCGGCGCGGTGGCCTTCATGCGGGCGCGCCACCTGTCCCCCACCCTGCGCGCGGCCCAGTGGCCGGACGCACTGGGCCTGGGCCTGTTCACCGCCAACGGCACGCAGATCGCGCTGGACCAGGGCCTGCCGGCCATCGTGGCCGTTCTCATGGGCATGATCACCGCGGTGTTCGGCGGCGTGCTGCGCGACATCGTGTGCAATGACATCCCCAGCGCCTTCAGCGACCACCGGCCCTATGCCCTGTGCGCTTTCTTCGGTGGCTGGACCCTGGTGGGGCTGTGGATGCTTGGCGCTCCCGAGTGGGTGTCGCTGCTGGTTTCGGCGGGCGTGACCTTCGGCCTGCGAGCCGGGGCCATGGTCACCGGTTTCACTTTGCCGCAGTGGCGTGCGGGCGGAGACTGATATGCGTGCTTGCATCACCGACGTTCCGGGCATCGAGGTCGGGCACTACACCGACACACGGCGGCCCACCGGTTGTAGCGTGGTGATCGCGCGCGACGGCGCGGTGGGTGGCGTGGACGTGCGTGGTGCGGCACCGGGCACCCGAGAGACCGATCTGCTTGCCCCTTCGAACACCGTGAGCACCGTGCATGCGGTGCTGCTGTCCGGGGGCAGCGCCTGGGGCCTGGATGCGGCCGGTGGCGTGATGCGTTGGCTGGACGAACAGAGCATCGGCCTGGAGGTCGGGCCGGCGCGCGTGCCCATCGTGCCGGCCGCGGTGCTGTTTGACCTGATGGTGGGGGATGCCCGTATCCGCCCTGATGCTGCAGCCGGCTACGCCGCCTGTGCAGCGGCCAGCGCCCGTGCGGCTGCCGAAGGCAATGTGGGCGCCGGTGCGGGCGCGCTGGTGGGCAAGGTCTTCGGACACGAGCGCGCCATGAAAGGCGGCATCGGCACCGCGTCGGTCAGGGTGGGAGGTGTCACGGTGGGCGCGCTGATCGCCTGCAATGCACTGGGCGACGTCATCGACCCGGACACGGGCGCGGTGATCGCTGGCGCGCGCAGCGCCGATGGCAAGTCCCTGGCGGACACCCGCCGCGCCCTGCTGGCGGGTGAAGCCCCGATCCCGATCCTGGCCGGCACCAACACCACGATCGGCGTGGTCGCCACAGACGCAGTCCTGAACAAGGTGCAGGCCCACCGGCTGGCGCAGGTGGCCCACGACGGCCTGGCCCGTGCCATCAATCCGGTGCACACGGTGGCCGACGGAGACACCCTCTTCGCGCTGGCCACGGGCAAAGCCGCATCACACCCCGGCATGATGGTCCTGGCCACGATGGCCGCCGAAGCCGTGGCCAGAGCCACCGTGCGCGCCGTGCAGGCCGCCCAGAGCCTGAATGAAAACGGCCGGCACACCCCCGCAGCCCGAGGCCTGTAAAAACCCAAAGGCGCCCAGAGGCGAGCCCCGCAGGGGCAACGCCCGTTCCAGCGGCCGCCGCGGATCTGGCTTTGCCAGTCCGCCAGCGGCGCCCCCTTGAGGGGGGAGGCGGCGAAGCCGCCTCGGGGGTGGTCCTATTTCAAGGCTTTGTAGCGAACCCGCTTCGGCTTAGCGCCCTCCTCGCCCAGGCGCTTTTTCTTGTCGGCCTCGTACTCCTGGTAGTTGCCGTCGAAGAACACCCACTGGCTGTCGCCCTCGGCGGCCAGGATGTGTGTGGCGATACGGTCCAGGAACCAGCGGTCGTGGGAGATGACCATCACGCTGCCCGCGTATTCCAGCAAGGCATCCTCCAGCGCACGCAGGGTCTCGACGTCCAGGTCGTTGGAAGGCTCGTCCAGCAGCAGCACGTTGCCGCCCGCGATCAGCGTCTTGGCCAGGTGCAGGCGACCGCGTTCACCGCCTGAGAGCATGCCGACCTTCTTCTGCTGGTCGCCGCCGTTGAAGTTAAAGCGCCCGCAATAGGCGCGGCTGGCCATCTGGAACTTGCCGACGTTGATGATGTCCAGCCCCCCCGAGACGTCTTCCCAGACGGTCTTGTCGTTGGAGAGCTCGTCGCGGTGCTGGTCGACAAAGGCCATCTTCACCGTCTGGCCGATGATCACCTCGCCCGAATCCGGCTTTTCCTTGCCCGCGATCAGCTTGAACAGCGTGGACTTGCCGGCGCCGTTGGGGCCGATGATGCCGACGATGGCGCCGGCCGGGATGTTGAAGGACAGGTTGTCGATCAGGACGCGGTCGCCGAAGGACTTGGAGACGTTCTTGAACTCGATGACCTGGGTGCCCAGGCGCTCGGCGACGGGGATGAAGATTTCCTGCGTCTCGTTGCGGCGCTGGTATTCGTAGTCGGAGAGTTCTTCAAAACGGGCCAGGCGCGCCTTGCTCTTGGCCTGGCGGCCCTTGGGGTTCTGGCGCGCCCATTCCAGTTCCTTCTTCATGGCCTTGGTGCGGGCGTCTTCGGTGCGCTGTTCCTGCTCGAGGCGCGCTTCTTTTTGCTCCAGCCAGGTGCTGTAGTTGCCCTTGTAGGGAATGCCGTGGCCGCGGTCCAGTTCGAGGATCCACTCGGCGGCGTTGTCCAGGAAGTAGCGGTCGTGGGTGATGGCCACCACGGTGCCGGGATAGCGCTGAAGGAACACTTCCAGCCAGTCCACCGATTCCGCGTCCAGGTGGTTGGTGGGTTCGTCCAGCAGCAGCATGTCCGGTTTGGACAGCAGCAGCTTGCACAGGGCCACGCGGCGCTTCTCGCCACCCGAGAGCAGACCGATCTTGGCGTCCCAGGGCGGCAGGCGCAGGGCGTCGGCGGCGATCTCGAGCTGGTGCTCGGAGTCGGTGCC